>JAYWGI010000269.1:0-24770 GCA_043779025.1 Myxococcales bacterium | reverse complement strand
AACACAGCGAGGTGCGTGGTAGCATTGCTATCCCATGTTCGGATTCAGTTTCTCAGAGCTCCTCATGTTGGGCGTTGCAGGCTTGGTGCTGTTCGGCCCCAAGGAGCTGCCAAAGGTGTTGGGAGCGCTCGGCAAATGGGTAGGCAAAGCGCGCAAGTTCGCGATGGACATGCGCGTGCAGAGCGGCATCGACGAGGTGCTGCGCCAGGAAGGCATCGCCAAAGACTTGAACGAGCTGCGGAGCCTTGCACGCGGCGGCGCCTTTAACTTGCGCAATGAGATCACGGGCGGGATGACAGGGGGGTTTGTGAATAACTTGGCGGGCGGCGCCTTGGCCGCCGACCCATTGTCCACCCATTCGCTCACCGACGCTTCGCCGTACGCCGCACACAACAACGCGCCCAGCGCCTACGGGAGCGATGGCCATGCACGCGCCGATCGCAGCATGGAATACCCCAGCGAGGGCGCCGATACCTGCGGCAGTGTGGCGTCTCACCACGGCTACGACGGCGAGTGGCCCGCCAGCGCTCATGCACTCGATGCACTCTACATGAAAGGTACGCGCCCATGAGCGAGCCCACCCCAACCGAAGCCTCCAGCAGCGCTTCGGAATCCGCAGAACTCGATACGGCGATGAGCATTTGGGAGCACTTGGATGAGTTCCGGCGACGTCTGGTGCGTGTGGTGGTGGCTCTGTGTTTCACCACCGGGCTGTGCTGGTTTCAAAAGGAGCGCATCTTAAACGTACTCGCCACCCCGTATGTGAGCCAATGGCATGCGTCCGGTATGCCCGGGCAGCCTGAGCTGCAGAGCTTCGAGATGGGCGGCAACTTCACGGCGTACATGCGCTTGGCCATTACCTGCGGGCTCATCTTGGGCGTGCCCATTATCTTTTGGGAGCTTTGGAGCTTCATCAGCCCGGGGCTCTACGCCAAGGAAAAGCGCTTCATTTTACCGTTTGTGTTGTGTTCGTCGTTTCTGTTCTTGAGCGGCGTGGTGTTCGCGCAGAAACTCGCCTTCCCCATGGCGGTGCAATACTTTTTCTCGCTGTCGGGCACCATTGGAGGCGCCGGGCTCATCGTGGCACAGCGCACCAGCTTCGAGTCCTTTTTGGATTTCACCACAGCTGTACACCTGATCTTCGGCGTGGTGTTTGAGCTGCCGATTCTGATCGTGTTTTTGGTCATCGCGGGCCTCGTGACCCGCGCGCAGCTTTGGAAATTTAGCCGCTATGCGATTTTTGCGAGCATCGCCATTGGCGCTATTGCCACGCCGGGCGGCGACGTGGTGTTCCAGATGATCGTGGCAGGCGCGCTTAGCGGCCTGTACTTCAGCTCGATTTTGCTATCGTATTTGGTGAGCGCCGGCGCGAAGAAAGAAGAGCCAGCAGCGTAGCCGCGACGAGCCACGACTCACCGCATCCGTTGCTCGGTGCCTGCAAACTACATCCATATTCGGGGACCTCAGGTACTTCGCCTCCAACGCCGGCGTTTGGGTCCCCGCCCGCGCGCAGCTCAGCAATGTCGCCGGTGCCATCGCCGTCCGAGTCCGTCTTCTCACCTTCGAGGGCTGCGATGGCGGTCTTAAGTGACGCGGTGTCTCCAAGCACGAATCCGCGCTTAAAGAGCGACAGCACAAAGGGTTGCGTGGCCGTCCCCGAGCCACCATTGGGAGTCTCGTGACAGGTCGTGCACGCGGGGCGCTTCGCGAGCCCCAGGTCACTCTGAAGCGCAGAGGCCATGGAACTTGTGGCATGGGCGCGGGTTGCAATGACCAGAGAGAATGCAAGGAAGAGGCTTGAGTAACGCATCGTAGATTCCTTGTTTCTCAGAGGTAGAAATGCAGCTGCGCTAGCAGCGCGTTCGTCGACACGCGCGCACCTGAGGCCGAACCCAAGCTGCGGTAAACATAGTCACCCCGGATGTCCACATGCGGCAGAAAGAACCACGCCACGCCTCCCCAAGCGCCTACGTTTGTACCTGTGTCAAACGACGGAGCTGCGAGCTCGCCCGTGGCCATAAAGTGTAGGCCCTTCCAGGGCTCGTAGTCTGCGGTGGCGAAGCTGGTGATGCCCGTGCGGTTGGTTTTGCCCCGAAAGGTGTTGGCCAGCATGTCGACCTCGGCCGATATCACCCAAGGCACCGTTGGAGAGTAGCGTGCAAAGGCGCCGTACGCGTGGCGCCATGTTGGCGATGCATCTTGCACGTCGCGATCGGCGTGCATCACCTGGGCGCTTAGGCCGGCTGCAAGCCGCGTGCTAATCGCGCGCTCCGCGTAGCCCACAAAGCCGCGGTCGCGGAACTTGTCGGGCGAGACTTGGAAGTTGCCCAGCACGAACATGCCTTCGGCGCGCCAGCCATAAGTATTGTACGCCACCGCCACGCCGTGCTGTTGCGCTGCGTTGTAGTCAGAGCGTGTGAGCTGCCTTGTCCACAAGGTGTGCTCAATGGACCGGATGCCAAAGGGAAGATTCATGCGGCCTGCACGCACCAAAACGCTGCTGGTCTCGTCTGGCGATTTAAAATCGTATCCCACCCAATGGGTCCGCGATCCGAGCTGCATGTCGCCATCGCCTCGGGTGATCTGCGCCGCGGCACCCCCGCCCTCCCGCAACACACCGACCGAACCCTGGGCCCGAAAATTGCCCAAGTTTAGGTGCACCGCAGCATCCATTTGCATAAGCACGAAGCGGCTATCGGTGGCGCCACCGCTGCTGGTACGCAACGCCAAGCTTCGGTAGTCCACTTGCGCAAGCACGGGCTCAGGCAACTTCACCGCGCCAAACAAGAAATCACCTTCGCGGCCGTAATCGTCGCCGTCGGGGTTGGCCTTAGTGAAGCGCGAGACCATCTCGACCGAAGCGAGACCTCGACCATACGCAGTGAGCACACCGCCACCTGACGGGTCGGTGTGGCACTGCTGGCATGCTGTATATTCGTGACGAATCATCCACGGGTAGGCGCTCGCGCTTTGAGGGGCTGCAAGCCATCCAACCAAAATCACAAGCACGCGAAGTGTCGTCAGCAGCTTGGCCGAAAGAGCGAGAGTGAACGTGGCCCGCTTCATCGTTCTAGGCCTTTGTGTCCGCTGGAATCGGCATGCGCTGCACGTCGGCCCAGAGCGACTCGAACTCGTAGCTGGCACGCACCTCTTCTTTGAAGATGTGCACGACGACGTCGCCGAAGTCCATCAGCACCCAGTTGGCCGCGGGCATGCCCTCGACCGACATCACATTGTGACCGGCTTTGCGCAAATCCACTTCGATGGCTTGGGCCAGCGCCGCCACTTGGCGATCGCTGCGGCCCGTCATGACAACCAAGAAATCGGTGTAGTCTACACGTCCAGCCACATCCAAGATCTCAAGGCCCAGGGCCTTTTTGTCGAGCGCCGACATGGCGATAAGCGAGGCCGTGCCGCGTGAGGCGTCGCTGGCCATGGACTCACTGCCACGCAGGCGCTTTCGGGGCGAGTGCTCCGCATCAGCCACGGCCTTCATCGTGCTCTTGGCGGTAGAAAGCGCCGTGCGAGGCGCGGCCGGCTTCTTGACGGCCCCCGCGGCGGGTTTCTTCGCGGCCGGTTTCTTGGTCGAAGTTCCAGCGGCAGACTTCTTTGGTTTCGCTGTTGAGAGCGGAGCTCCGTGCGAGGACTTAAGCGTGGGGCGCTTGGACGCAGGTTTGGCAGCGGAGGGCTTTTTGGCGACTGTCATATCTTTGTGGGCTCTACACCAAAGAGAAGCGCGTGGGGCGTGTCAAATGGGTCGCTGTGGATGCAAAAGGCTCAATGGCTCGCGTGCCATTGAGCCTTTGCTCGCAGCGTAAATGACCGAGCGGTTAGAGCGCCGCGATTTCCGCGAGGGCCGCGACGATACCCGCAGCGCGAGCCTCCGGTCCCATGTTGGTCCCCTCCGCGCGAATGCGCGTGCAGTCTTTCACCCCAAGAAACGCGAAGATGTCCTGCAGATGCTTTTCTTGATGGTCCAGCCCGGGCCCCCACGCCGTGCCCTCGTACGCCCCGCCCCGACTTGACAGAATCATCAGAGATTTCCCCGTGACCATGCCCTCTGGGCCGTGTGCTCCGTACCTGAACGTCACCCCAGTGCGGACGATGCGATCAACCCAAGCTTTCAAAGTTGATGGGATTCCGAAGTTGTACATTGGGGTACCGATGACGACGAGATCAGCCGCAAGAAACTCGTCGAGTAGCGCCTGATTCAAAGCCATCGGGCCACGCACCTCGTCGCTCCAAGTTTCCGGCGCCGAGAAGTAGGCCCCGAGCTCTAGCGGAGACAGATGGCCCGGCGCGTTGAGGGCAAGGTCGCGGTAAGTGACACGTGCCGAGCTGTGCTTGGTCTTGAGCCGCGAGACCGCTGCGGCGGAGAGCTGACGAGAGACCGACGTCTCGGCGCCTTGAGCAGACGCATCCAAGTGTAGAATGTGCATGAAATTTCCTGACTCGTAGGATTGATGGGGGGCGCGTGTCACAGCGGTGGCACGGCCAGTTGGGACAGTAGCTCAGCAGAGGTGACGAATGAAGGCATCCTTCACAACAGTCTGTTGCCATAAGTCGCTAAATTGCACCCTCCGCGGGGTCCATCGCCCGGCAATGGCCGCTGCCGCGCACGAGCCACTTCATGGTGGTTAGCGATCGCACGCCCATGGGGCCGCGCCAATGCATGCGGCTGGTGGCGATGCCCATCTCGGCGCCTAGGCCCAGCTCGCCGCCATCATGAAAGCGCGTGGAAGCGTTGACCACCACGCAGGCTGCATCGACCTCGCGAGAAAAGCGTGCGCATTCTGCTGGGTCGCCACTTAAGATGGCCTCCGTGTGTCCAGAGCCGTAGGTCGCGATGTGCTCGAGTGCGCCGTCGAGACCCTTCACCACGCGCACGGCCAACACGGGTTCACCGAACTCGGTACCCCAGTCAGCCTCCACGGCGGGCTTAATGCGCGTGTCGACCATGCAAGTGGTTTTGCACCCGCGTAGCTCGCAGCCTGCGTCCAGCAGGGGCAAAAGCACGGCGCGGACCAAGTCTAGCGAAGCCGCGTCGTCTATTAGCAAGCACTCCATCGCGTTGCACACACTTGGGCGCTGCATCTTGGCATTGAGCAAAATCGCGCTAGCTGAAACCGGCTCGGCAGTCTCGGCCAAATAGATGTGGCATACACCCTTGTAGTGCTGCACCACAGGCACGGTGGCCGTTTCAGTCACGTATCGGATAAGTCCCTCGCCTCCCCGCGGGATGGCCAAGTCTACAAGGCCGCTCAACCGCACAAGCTCGCCCACCACCTCGCGATCGGTGCGCTCTACAAGTGTACACGCCGACTCAGGCAGCTCGACCTGCGACAGCGCGCGACGCACAAGGCCCGCCAGCGCCAGGTTAGAATGCTTGGCCTCGCTTCCCCCCTTGAGCAGAATCGCATTGCCGCTGCGCAGCGCGAGCGCCGCAGCGTCGATGGTCACATTGGGGCGCGCCTCGTAGATCATGGCGATGAGGCCCAGCGGCACAGACACACGCTCGATGTGCAGACCGTCCGATCGCGTGCGGCGCTCCAGAACTTCGCCCAGGGGATCGGGCATGGCCGCGATCTCGTCGACCTGCCCAGCCATCGCAAGCATGCGCGCCTCCGTGAGCCGAAGCCTATCTTGCATTGCAGAGCTGAGCGCGGTGCCCACTTCGCTCATGTCAAGCGCATTTGCTTGCAGAACAGATGCGGCCTCCGCGCGTAGAAACTCGGAGAGGGCCCGCAAACACGCGACACGCTTCGCATCCGAGGCGAGAGAGACGACCCGCCATGCTGCGCGCGCCTGCTCCGCCAAAGCGCGCACAGGAGCTTGTTGCTCGCTCAGCTTCTCGCTCAACTTCTCGCTCAAACGGGGTCCTTCGACCGTAGCACCACAAGCAAGCTCAGAAGCGACACCGTCGTCATCCCCAACAGCACCGCGATGGGGAGCCACGTGTCGCTGTGGTTCACAAAGCCCCAGGCTCCGGCGATATTCTCCCCGGCCACTTGCGCGATGGCGCAGTCGAAGTGCCCATTGGTAACGAAGTCCGGAGCGCTGTTGAGGTCAGGCTTTTTTAGATCGATGAGCCACGCGGCCTCACTGCGCACGGCCAAACGCTCATGGGTAATCGCCCCCTCGAAGCCCCAACGCGCGGGCATGACGTACATCAGCGGACGCAGCCAATCGTTGGTGGTCATGGGCACCATCAGGCCGCCAAGCACGACCTGAGGAATGAGGGCAATGGGCGTAAGCGCCATGGCGGCCTCCGCCGATGCGACAATGGTAGAGAGCAAAAGACCCAGCGCCGTGGCCGAAAGCGCGACCGCAACCATGGCCATCAGCTCGCGCGCGAAGGCGAGCCCGCCGCCGTGGAACCCAAGCCCAAAGAACACGATCCCGAGCAGCATGGCGCACTGGAGCACACAGACCAGCGCGAGCGGGATAAACTTGGAGAGCACGTAGTTGAGCGGGTTGAGGTTCACCATGCGCTCGCGCAAATAGATCGCGCGCTCGGTGACCACCTCGCGCGCCGCGTTGCTGGTACCAAACCAGACGCAGCTCACCACGACGAAGAACATGGCAGCGCTATGGTCCGACGTGGCCGTCATGCGATTGAGAAGATCGGTGCTGCCGTCCACGCTGCTTGTGCCGCGCTTGGAGAGCTCCTGCAGCGCGCCCAAGCACCAGAACGGAACGGCTTTTTTTTGGTTGCCAAAAACGAACCAAAGCATGAGGCCGATGACCGGCGCCTGCAGAAACATGATGCTGGCGCCGGCCGTATCGCGCAGCTTCACCTTTTGGTAACGGGACATCAAAAGCCCCAGCTGATGCAGCAAATTCACACGTGGCCGTGACGGAACGCCCTTGGCCCCCGCGTCCGTTCCGATGGCCCGGCGGCCCGAATACATCTGCCCGTACACCGGGTTCCCCGCGGCATAGAACTGCCCGCGCCAGGCGCGCGACGCCTCGAGCCGCGCCGTATTTTTAGAGGTGCTGAGGTCGCGCTTCTGCAATTCTGCTAGCGTTGCCTTTTCGCGGCCATTGAGCATGTCGAACATGTCGCGCGGATTGTCGATGTGGCGCGCTTGCGAACCTGGCGGCACGTAGCTGGCGAAGAATTTGTAGGCGGCATCTCCCGTGGGTCCGAAGTAGGCCGGGATGCCGCCGTAGCCCATCACGAAGGCGTGACTGAATTTTTCGAACTCGTCCTTGGCCGGCTGGTGAATGGTCATCACGATGGTTTTGCCCGTGCGCTTGGTAAGCTCCGCGAGCAGGTTGATAAGCGCGGTGGTGTCGTCCGAGGCCAAGCCCGAGGTAGGCTCGTCCAAGAACAGGATGACCGGGTCCGTCACGAGCTCGAGCGCGATGTTGACGCGCTTGCGCTGGCCGCCGGAGAGCACCTTCTTCTCCGGCTTGCCAATTTGCAGATTACGCAATGATTCAAGGCCCAAATCGCGAAGCGTGGATTCTACACGTTGATCGATTTCGCTATCGGTATAGTCGGGCGGCAAGCGAAAGCGCGCCGAGTAGCGCACAGCTTCGAACACCGTGAGCTCGGGGTGCACCAAGTCGTCCTGCGGCACATAGCCGATGGATCCCCGGAGCGCATCGTACACCGCATAGAGGTTCTCGCCGTTGACGCGCACCTGCCCTGTGGTCGGCGGAAGGTAGCCATTGAGCGCAAGAAGAAGCGTGGTCTTGCCGGCGCCCGAGGGCCCCATGAGTGCGATCATATCGCCGGGCAAGGCCTTGAACGAGACGTGATCGAGCAACACTTTTTGCTTCGACTTGTCATCGCGATCGGGGACCTCGAGGCTGAGGTCCCAAGCTTCGATTTCGTAAAGCGGGCGACCTGCCCAGTTTGGCTTTTCGTCCTCAACGACCAATCCTACTTTGCCGCCGCCGAAGGCCAGCACCAAGGGCATCGGGCCTAGGAATACTTTTTCGCCGTCCTGAACAGGCACACGCTGCCCGGGGATAAGTCTTTGGCCACGTACAAACGTGCCGTTGGCGGAGCCGCGATCTTCCAAGAAAAGATCGGAACCCACGCGCACAACCTGTGCATGGCGCGAACTCACTTGGGGCTGCGACACCACGATTTGGTTGTCCGGCGTGCGGCCGATGGTCACGGTGGAGGCGGACGCGTCCATCTGCAATTCGCCGATGATGGTGCGGTGCTTCACGGCCTGACCTCCCGTTCCGGGCGACGCCGCTGCGGGCTGCGGCGCAGGCACGTAAGCCGCCGGAGCAAGCTTCACCCCCGCTGCTGCAAAAAGCTCACGCGCCTGCAAAACAACAGGCCCAAACGCGATCGCATCGGATTCCGAAAGCTGCACCACCTCGCCCGGCTGCAAGCGCCGGCCGGCGATGTAGGTGCCGCTGGTGGAGCCCAAGTCACGCAGCACGAGACGTACGCGATTGAAGGCCGCGTGCGCTCCCGAGACCGCGGGATGGTTGAGGAGCAGGTGGCAACGCGGAGCGTCGCGCCCGACCACCAACTCGTCGCCTTGGGCCGGCAGCGTGCCGCGTTCGAAACGAGCGTCGCTCATCCCTTCTTCCCAGAGACCAACATCCAAACGGCGGCGCCAAGCATCAGCACGCCGGCGGCAACGATGCCCCAAACAAGCACGGGCAAACCCTTCTTCTTCGCGCGCAGGGTGAGAATGGTTTTCTCGTCCGTGCCGCTCGCGCGGTTGGCGCGGGAATCGACGACAATGATGCGCCCGGAGGCGTTGTCGCCGCCGCCCTCCACGAAACGGTCATCCTCAGGCACTTGGAACTCCACAAAGGAGCCATTGGCGGCCACCGCCGATACGCGCATGTTTTGAGCGACCAAGTCTTGCATCATGCGTCGGCCACTCTCGATGTCGGCGCCCGCGGGCTTGGTGCCAGGTGGAACGAAGTACGCCTCGGCCCGTTCTTTGGATGCGCCCCAACAGAAGTTGCCGTAGACCCGAAACGTCTTTCCGGGCGTCAGTGGCCTGGCTACGGCCTCGGCCACGGTTTGCTCCTTGTACACATCCAAGGGCCACGCAGTTGGGTCGACCCCAAGCGGCACATCGCGGAAACGCGAATCGGGGTTGATGGTTTGCTTCATGCCTGAAAACCCAAGCGTGAAGCTCTGCTCCACGGTCGGGTTCAAGCAGGCCACCTTCCATTTGACAACCCACATGTTGGCGAAGCGCGACTTGACGGCACGTACAATGGAGGCGCCGCGCGCTGCGCCTTGGCCGCCGCGCACAACGCTGAAGTAGCCGCCGATTTCCGGGTTCGCGAGCGATTCCATAAAGCCGATGTCGCTGGTGGAATAGGCGTCGTTGACCAAGCCTCCTTTGGGGTTGGGAAACAGGATGGAGATGATGGGCAGCGGCGCCTTGGGCGCGGTCTTGTTGTCCTCGGGGAAACGCCCGTTGTTAGCGATCTGTTTGAGCTGCTCGCCCGTCACGGAGCCCGTCGCGGCGTCCTTGCGGCCCGAGCCGTTGGACAACAGAACGAAGGCTTGGTGCAGCGGTGTCTCGAGCTTTTGACCGGTATTTCCCAAGTCGTTGAAGCCCGTGCGAATGACATTCTTCACCGTGTCGAACAAGGGCTTGCCGCCACTCGAGGCTGCCACTGTGCTGGGCACACCCTTCATCGTGTTGATGAGTTCGCCGCGCTCGGCGTAGGAGCGCCACTTTGAGTCGGCCGAAAACGCGCTGGCGCGATCGTCGAAAATAATGAGACGCGCGATGTCCGATTTGGCCATGTCCTGCACGAACTGCTGCGCCGTAACGCGGGCATCTTGGTAGCGCGCGCTGCCCATGCCGGCCGAGGCGTCGAGCGCGATAAGCCACGCCGTTCCCAGGCCCGGCGTGGTGCCGGAGGCCTCCTTCCAAGGCTGCTTCGAGATGAAAGTTGCCGGCACGTCGGCCTGCTCGACGCGTACGGCCATCTTGGCTGCGCCTTCGGGGAACTGAAACGCCGTCCACAGGGCGCCCGGCCGCTCAAGCGCGTTGGCCATACAGTCGAAGGATTGGTCCTGGCTGCGCAGCGCAGCGCAAGGCGAGAGAGCCTCCCCAAGGGATTTGAACTCCCCCACCTCGATAAGCGTCGTGACAACGGGGCTGTTGGTATTGACGCCCGTGCGAGGGTCCACGCGAAGCAAGTGCGCCTCGGGCAACGCCTGCGCCGCTGGAGCCAGCGTGCCGAGCAAGGACACCGCGAGCAAGGACTTGATGATGCGTGCGTAATGCATAGGCTTGGTTCCTCAGACTTTGGAGATAAGTTTGACGACGGTGGTGTATCCGCCGAACCGCACCCGATCACCATCTCGCAACGCGCGGCGGATGCTAGGAAGCAGCGGGTCTTCATTCACAAACGTGCCGTTGGTCGAACGCAAGTCTTCGAGCGTAACGAGGCCCGTGGTGCCGTCCACCGATAAAACCGCATGACGTGTGCTGATTGTACCATCGGACAGCACAATCTCCGATGGGTCGCCAACGCTCACGCGCCCCAAAGCATAGCGACCGCCGTGCAAGGGCCACGACTCACCACGCGCGTTAAGCCCGGAAGCGCCATACGCCACCAAAAAACCGCGCAGTGAGTCGGGCGCCCAATGCACGCGAAACGCGGCAGGGTCGAACACCACAGCGCCCGCAGGCACGGGCATCGAGGCCAGCCCGGGTGAACTCGCGACCGGAGGGCGGGCGCCAGACACCAATGGCGCGGCCACGGGTTCGGGCGGCACATAGCCCTGCCCGGCGGGCCTCACATACGCCGGAGCGCGAACTTGAGGCTCCGGCGCCGAAGCCGCGGTGGGTGCAAGCGCGGCCACGCTATGTGCCACGGGCCCGCCGCATGCCGAACAGAATTGTGCTTGGGGTTGGGCGGCTGCGCCACAGCGGGTACACGCACTCATGAGGGCCTCGACAGGGTGCGATCTGGGACAGTCCCAAGACCGCATGCAGTGTAAAGGCAAGCAGCGCGATCTGGCGAGTTTTGTTGTCGGAGCTCGGGGTCCCTGCCGTTACGGTTTTGCGAAGCCAAGTGTCGAGACTGGTATCGCTCCGGGCATCTGGCCTGGTGCGGAGTACGGCAACGCGCCGAGCTCACGAAGTAGAAACGCATAGATGTCCGCGTATTCCGCGGCCAGCTTGTCGGTGGGCTTGCCGGCGCCGTGTCCCGCTTCTTGGTCGATGCGCAAAAGCACCGGGTGCGCTCCCTCGCGCCCCGCATTGGCTGACTGCAGGGCCGCCACCATCTTGCGGGCATGCATGGGGTCTACACGCGTGTCATTGGGCGCCGTGGTGTAGAGCATCGCGGGGTACGCGGTGCCGCTATGCACGTTGTGATACGGCGAATAGGCGTAGAGTGCACGGAACTCGTCCACCTTTGCGATGTCGCCGTATTCGCTCACCCAGAGCTTGCCCAAGCGAAAGAGCGGAAAGCGAATCATGTCCGTGAGCGGCACCATGGAGACGCCGGCGCGGAACAAGTCCGGGCGCTGCGTGATGGCGGCGCTCACCAGCAAACCGCCATTGGAGCCGCCCATGGCGGCCAGATGCCCGGGCGCCACCAGCTTGCGTTTGACCAAGTCTTTGGCGACGGCAAGGTAGTCGTCGAACACGTTCTGCTTGTGCGTCTTCATGCCCGCTTGGTGCCACGCTTCGCCGAACTCGCTGCCGCCCCGAAGCACAGCTTGCACCCACACCATGCCGTGTGTTGCGGCCATGAGCGCACGCGGCGAATAGTTGGGCGTGACGGCAATGTTGAAGCCGCCGTAGCCGTAGAGAATGCCAGGTGCGGGGCCCGTAAGGCTCTTGGCGCGCAGCACGTAGTAAATCACTTTGGTCCCATCTTTAGAGATGGCCTCGTAGTGCTCAGCGACAAGGCCTGAAACACTCGATGGGACGGATAGCACGCGCCAGTCGGTCCCCAATGGCATGTCCGCACCCGCGCCTAATGGGGGAACAAAACGGCGCACCTTTCCTGAAGTGCGAAATCCGGCTTCGTGAACAAAGAATTCGGTACGATCTCGCGTCCCTGAGAGGGACAACGTGCCGCCGTGCACGAGGCTGCGGACCAAGTGATCGCGATAGGTCACGAAGAGCACCTCCGAGCCCGAGTTGATGCTGTATTGGAGTGCAATGCCGTGCTCGCCCACCACGAATTGACTTAAAACTCCTGCGGTCTCGGAAATGACGACAGATTCGAGCCGGCAATCATACTGAACTGCACAATTCGCCTCATTGAAGAGCAATGTCTCAGGGACATGATCTCGCAAGCCTTTAAGCGGCATGACGTAGCCCTGATAGTGCACGAAAATGACTTTCCCCCGCGGAGCCCCCTCCGTCGTCAGAACATACATACCGTCGTCTTCAGCTGTCACCGTATACTGGAACGGCTTGTCCTCTCGCACCACGGTGAACTTGCTGGGCTCGGACATGGCTGCAACATACACATCGCTACTGGCCCAACCACGGTTCACGGTGACGACCAGCCATTTGCCGTTGGGCGAGATCGCAGGAACCGCAAACCAAGTCTTGTCCTTGGGCGTGTAGAGCAGTGCATCCTTGTCGGCACCGGTGCCACGCTTGTGCAAGAACAGTGCAGAGTGCATATTCTCCTCTCCTGCCGGCACCGTGCCAGGCGCCGGCAAGCGCGTGTATACAAACGCGGACTCATCCGGCAGCCACGCAAGCTCCGTATGCCTGGCGCGATCAATGATCTCGCCCGTGTCTTTGCCAGTCGCCACATCGCGCAGGTGCAACACGCTTTGCTCATTGCCTCCCTCGCTGATGCCCCACGCTAGGAAATTACCACGCGGCGAAGGGTAGTTCCAATCGAGCGCGGCAGTACCTGAGCCTTCGCGCGTGATGTCGAGCAAGGCGCGAGGTTTGCCCTTGAGGCCTTCGGTGACGTAGAGCACCGGCTGCTTCATGCCCGGACCGCGTTCGGTGTAAAAGTAGCGTTTGCGTGCACCTTGCACGGTTTGCGTGGGCAAGCTCAGCGTGCCGGCATCGAGCAAAGCTTTGGCGTCTTTCTGAAATTGAAGGCGATCGGGGCCTGCCGCCAGATAGGCGGCGAACTTTTGCGACTGGTCGGCTTCCCACGCCTTCGTGGTGGCCGCATCGCTGTCTTCGAGCGCGCGAAACGGGTCGTTCACCACTGTGCCGAAGTAGGTGTCACTCGGTGTTGCCCCCTTCTCTGGCACTGGAGGGTTGCCTGCACTCTGCACAGAACCTACGCGCGGCGCGGTGGTCATGGGAGCCACTGGAGGCGCCTCTACACGGCCGCAGGACGCTGCGGACACTACCGTCACACAAAACGAAATGAACCCGAGGAGCTGTCGCATCCCCAGGCCCTTATCACGCCATGTGTGCAGCGTGCAGTCGCGACTATTTCAAGTCAGGCTTTGGAGTCTTTGCTGTGCTCTTCGGCAGCTCAGGCGCCTTGCCCCACTCGGCGGGCACGGGGCCCGTCAGCGAATCCAAGAAGGTCACGATGCTTGCAGTGTCCTCGTCCGATAGATTCTTGCCCAGCTGATGCTTCGCCATGGATTTCACCGCCTCTGCCAATGTGGCGATGGACCCGTTGTGATAGTACGGCGCGGTTTTCGCTACGTTGCGCAACCCTGGCGTCTTGAACATCATCTTGTCAGCATCGGCCTTGGTAACCTCATATCGACCCAAGTCAGACTGATCCGGCCATGGCAAGGCGAGACCAAGCTTTTGATAAATAGCTCCGCCCCAGAGATTGCCCGCGTGGCAAGTGGTACAACCGACCTCCATGTACTTTGCAAGACCGGCTTTTTGAGGTTCAGTGAGTGCTGATTCATCTCCCGCCAGATACTGGTCGATTGGCGCCGGTGTCACCAGCGTCCGCTCGAATGCGCCAATGGCCTTGCCGAAGTTGGCAAGGCTTACCGGTGCCTTGTCATCTGCAAACGCCTTCTTAAACGCAGCGACGTACTCCGGCATCGAATTGAGAACCGCGAGCACAGCCTTGTCGTCTTTCATGGACATCTCAAGCGGGTTGGTTATCGGACCAAGTGCTTGCGACTCTACATCTGCGGCACGCCCATCCCAAAACTGCACGAACTGACCGGCGGCATTGAGCACCGTAGGTGAGTTGCGGCTGCCGAGCTGCCCCTTGTGACCGGGGCTCTTGGGCTTGTTGTCTACGCCGTAGGTGTCGAGTCCGTGACAGGAGTTGCACGACACGTCTTGGCCCTTGGAGAAGCGTTTGTCGAAATAGAGCTGCTTGCCCAGCGAAACTTTGTCGGGCGTGATGGGGTTGGTTTTGGACTCGAACTGCTTCGGAAGTTTGTCGAACTGCACCAACATAGCGCGATCGATGCTCACGGCTTTGGCTGGGGCCGATTCGACCGCGGCGGTGGCCGTCTGCGGCTCAGGTTTTGGCTCCGATTTGCCGCATGCTGCAGCCGCTGCTGCCGCCAAGATGCTGAAACTCAAAACGGCTGTATTTTTGCTCATGATTCGGCTCCTAGGCGACGTTACATCCTACGGTTCAACAGCGTTGTCGAGCACGATCTCTTTGCCACAAGGGGTGTCCTATACGCTATGCATGCTTGCCATGCGCCCACTTGTTTTACTCAGCAACGACGACGGATACCTTGCCCCCGGCATTCGCGCCTTTCGCGACGCACTGGCGACTTGGGCCGAGGTGATCACGGTGGCGCCCGCCACGGAGCAGAGCGCCGCAAGCCACGCGATTAGCTTGCACCGGAGCTTGCGCATTTTGGACACCGAGCCCGGCGTCTACGCCATCGACGGAACACCGGCGGACTGCGTGTATGTTGCATTCTCGGCAGGCATCCGTATCTTGCCGCGCTTGCCTGACATGGTCTGCTCGGGCGTGAACGCAGGCCTCAACTTAGGCCAAGACACGTTCTACTCAGGCACGGTCGCCGCAGCCCGCGAGGGAGCCTTGCGGGGCTTGCCTGCGCTCGCCGCAAGCATGGATACCTCAGGAGATTTTGTGGCTGCGGCTGGGCTCGCCTCAGCCATTGCGCAACAGCTACTCGAAGCCAAAGCAGGCGATGCGGCACTGCTCAACCTCAACGTGCCGGCCATGTGGAACGGAGAGCTGCGCGCATGCCGGCTCGGGCGCAGATACTACGAGGACGCCGTCGACATTCGACGTGACCCGCGCGGCCGTGAGTACCTTTGGATTGGCGGCACCCACGTAACGCACAAGGACGACCCGGGCAGCGACACAGACGCATTTGACCAGGGATATTCCACGCTCACAACGCTGTCGCTGGACTTGAGTTCGCGAGACGACGTGCTTGCCAACGCAATCGCCGCCGGAGCCTTTAGGCCATGAGCACGCCAGAACTCACAACGCTCTACACCGAGCACTTAGACGCTCTCACCGCGCGCTACACGCCGCTCTGGAGCAAGCACGAGATAGATGCACTCATCATCCATTCGGGCGCGCCCAAAATGCGCACGCGCTACGACGACCAGTACTTCCCTCACCGCGTGGTGCCCGCATTCGCGCATTGGGCGCCAGTGAGCGCGCCGCATTGGGCTGTGGTGCTTCGTTCCGATGGCAACCGGACGCTGCATGCGTTTCGCGA
Source organism: Myxococcales bacterium (assembly GCA_043779025.1). GTDB lineage: Bacteria > Myxococcota_A > Polyangia > Polyangiales > Polyangiaceae > JAAFHJ01. Next base: position 9,184 of record JAYWGI010000269.1, on the reverse strand, counting down.
CGCGAACTTTTGGGAGCGGCCCGCGCCAATCGAGTGGCCTGAGTTCGCCGACGCTTGGAATAGGGCCGAACACAGCAGCGACGAGGTCTTGGCCAAATCGCTGTCGGGTAGCGCGCGCGCAGTGGTGCTCGGTGAGGACATCGCGTTTGCAGCCATGTGCGGGCTGCCATCGGCGAGCGAAGCCTTGCTGCGCGACTTGGATGCCACCCGCGTGCACAAGACAGCCTACGAGCAGCACTGCTTGCGCGTGGCCAACGAGCGTGCGGCGAGCGGGCACACGGAGCTCGCGCGCTTGTTCGACACCATGAGCCAAACCGAATTCGACCTGCATTTGGCCTACCTAAGGCACACCCGCCAGGATGACCAAGACACGCCCTACAAGAACATCATCGCTTTTGGGCCAAACGCGGCCATCCTGCATCACGTGAGCTATGCACGTAGTGCGGGCGACAGCGCGACGAGCATGTTGGTCGATGCAGGCGCCACGTGCTTGGGCTACTCCTCTGACATCTCGCGCACTTGGACGCGCGGTTTGGGCGCCCGCATCGATGCGTTTGCGGCGCTGCACGCGAGCATGGAGGCCTTGCAACTGGGCCTGGTTGCGGACGCCAAGACGGGGATGCTCTACCAAGCTCTGCACGACCAGTGCCATACGCAGATGGCTGAACTCTTAGTGCGGCATGAGCTGGTGACTTGCGGCGCCGACGAAGCGCACGCGGCGGGCATCACACGCACCTTTATGCCGCATGGCTTGGGTCACTCCCTCGGGCTACAAACGCACGATGTAGGCTGCGCTCTTATCAAGCCGAAGGTCGAAAACCCGTACCTGAGAAACACTGCGCCCATCGAGGCAGGCCAGTGTTTTACCATTGAGCCAGGCCTCTACTTTATTGAGCCGCTGCTGGGCGAGTTGCGCGCGACGCCGTCGGGCGCGCTCGTGCGTTGGGACACGGTGTCGACACTCGCTTGCATGGGCGGGATTCGCATCGAGGACGACCTACTGGTGAGAGAGAGCGGGCCTCTCGACAATCTTACGCGCGCCGCCTTTGCAGCACCGACAATCCGCACGCACTTCGCCCATGAGTTACGATAGAGGAGCGCCAATGGTTCTCTCCTTGCTAAAGTCGGCCGCGCGCAAGGTTCGTGATCAACCCGCGGTTGTGGCGGCATTGAGTCTTCCCTTGCTTCTCGTGAAGCGCGCCGGCGTCACTGTACCCCGAAGGCTCTACGAGCGTTTGCCCTTCCGAGGAGACTTTACCCTCTCGTTGTCTTCCGAGGGTGAGTCTTGCCGGGTTCGCTCGCACGGACATAGCGTTGAGAATGGCCTGTATTGGGAGGGGCTCGCGGGGTTTGAGGCGGAGTGTATGGGCCCGTGGATGCAATTTGCGCGTCGAAGCGGAGTGATTCTGGATATCGGTGCCAACACGGGAATGTACTCGATGATCGCCCACGGGGTCTCGCCACGCGCTGAGATACACGCCTTCGAGCCGGTGAGTCGCATTGCAGCGCTCATGCGCACCAATGTTTCGCTCAATCCCGGCGCGCGCATTTTCGTTCACGAGCTCGCCGTTGGCGCCGAGAACGGGTCCGCCAACATTTTTGATCCAGGCGGCGACAACGCTTACAGCGCCAGCATGAACGCGGACTTTCTCGACGGAGAGAAGCAGTCGTATCCGGTGAAAGTGACGACCATCGATAGCTTCGTACAGACGCATGCCATCACGACGGTGGACCTCATTAAGTTGGACGTCGAGGGGTTTGAAGAGTTCGCTCTTGCCGGGATGTGGAAGACCTTGCAAGCGCACAGGCCACCGATGTTTTTGGAGTTTCTAGACGCGCGGAAAAGTGATGGCCCGCTTGTCCAAAAAATCGGACAGCTGCTCGACATGGGCTATCGCTTGTATCAGATCTTGCCCGATGGGATTCGGCTTAGCGACACCATCGAAGCAGCCCCCAAGGGCACATACAACGTGCTTTTGTGTGTTCCGGAGCGACTGCCTGCTTCGCTCAAAGCGACGCTTAAGAGCTAGAGCGGTTTCCACTTGGGTTGAGCTTCGCTGCCTCGGCAAGGCGGACTCCGAGCACCGGACGTAAGCCTAGATTGCTAGGTGCGCCCGGAGCGCAGGAGCCAACGACGGCGAGGTGCGGCGATCAGCCCAAGTAGATTCCGCTCTAACGCCCGGTCGGCGGGATGCTCAAGAGCGCGGAGTGAGGTGGCGCGGCGGAAGCGAATAGCACTTCGGCCTCGCGCGCGGCATTGGCCGCGTCGCTCTGCTCGCCTCGAACGGACTGAACCTCGGCAAGCAGGCGCAGGGCGCCGGCGAGCGCGGAGGGATCGCCCCATTGTCGTGCGCGCATGACTCCGTCTAGTGACAATGCGTAGGCGGCGCTGGAGTCGCCCAAGGCCAGGGTGGTACTCACGAGGCCCGCACGGACTTCGGCGCTCAGACGCATGTCTCCAAGCTCGGTGGCCAGCCTTTCGGCGTCTTTGTAAGCGCCGTGCGCCATGATCCAATCTTGGCGGGAGGCTGCAAGATCAGCCACGAGCAAGCGCACAGGGGCAAGCAAGGGAGCGTCGACCACGCTCGTGTAAATGCTTTTCGCCTCTTCAACTACCCGAGATGCGCCGACGAGATCCCCCAGTGCCATATGGCAGCGTGCGAGACCTACCAGGGACGCCGATGCCAACGGTAGCTCACCGGACTCACGCCGTAGTCGCAACGCTTCGCCAAAGTAATCCGCTGCGCGTGTGTGCTGGCCGAGATCGCGCGCCACCAAGCCTAGGTTGTGCGCGCTCATCGCAATCAAGCGGCTGTCACCGAGTGCACGTCGAATGGCCAATGAGGATTCGAGCTGCGCCGTGGCTTGAAGCGTGTCGCCACGCAGCCACGCGAGGCGCCCGAGTTCGTCGAGCACGGAGGCCTCGCCGCGCGGGTCACCATCCGCGCGAAACAGTTCACAGGCGTCGTTGTAGGCGCGCTGAGATTGCTCGGGTTGCCCGAGCTCCCTGAGCGCCCTTCCCTTTCGCGCGAGCGCGAAGGCCGCGCTCCCACGACGCACCAAACGGAACGAGACGTCGAGCAACTCCTCGGCGACCCGCAGCACCATTTCGAATGAACGTGTTGCGACCAAGTAGTCGAGTTGCTTCTCGAGGGCGCCCGCGAGCTCTCCGTCGGCCCCCGCGGCAACACCAAAACAGCGTATGGCTTCGCTCTGCATGTCCACCGCGCGTGCGAGAGACCCGCGCGCGCGCGCCACGTCTGCGGCCATCGCAAAGGCCTCGCCCGCGCGGCGCAAATCGCCTGCCGTCTCACGTGCCTCGGCAAGCGTGCGGAGCGAGTCTTCGTGCGTGTGCGTCATGGTCGCTTGACTCAGGTACTCGGCATAGGCGCGCGCCACCCCAGTTCGTACTTCAACGGACATTTGCTTAAGCAAAAAGGTGCGCTCATGCGTGCCTCGGAACGCGTACTCGGCGTCGCCACCATCCGCCCCCGCGCCCATACGAAGCAGCACGCCAGCATCTACGCCCTCAGCCAGCGCACGGTTCACGCGGCTCTCGATGCGCGCGGCGCACTCCGTCCAACTATTGCCTTGTCGCCCTTCGGCATAGCGGCACGTGGTAACCAGAGCGCGCGACCAAAACACAGTGCCTAGCGCCGCGGCCCAACCCAGAACTTGCTGCACATCCGGCCTGAACTTAAAAAGACTGTACTCTGCAGCTTGTTCAGCGGACACCGCCACGCCCCCTACCGTGAGCTTTTCAGGCACGATCTGCGTCACGATGGGGCCGCGCTCCACCACGCCCAAGCGCTCGTACATCGAGAGCGCTTCGAGCATTAAGCCAGGGTGTCCGCCCGCAAACTCTTGAAGCGCGCCGTGCAACTCGTCGACCAGATCGCTATCGGGACAATGCCCCAACTGGTCCATCAGGAAAGCACGCGAGGCCTTGTCAGATAGTGGACCCAGCTGCATCACGGTGTCCTCCGCGCGCACGCGATCGTCGCCAGGAAACGCCGTCGCGGCACCAAGCACCAACACCTCGCCTCCGGCCGCAATGCCTTCGACGAGCGCACGCTCATCGGCGGGGCTTGCGCCCAAGTCATCCAAAATTAGAACCAGCGGTCGCGTGCGGTCAGCGTTATTCTCAGCGGTAAAAAAGCGCTTCCACAAGGCGATCTCCGCATCTGTCTGAGACGCAGCTGGGCCTTGGTGGCCGCTCGCAGCGTACGCTGTGACCAAACCCAAGCGCACTCCCATCAGCGAAGCGAGCTCGCCAACACGGCGGTCTTCGAACGTCTGCGCCAAAAGCCCACGCAGTTTCTCCTCGCGCTCCACGGCTCCGGATTCGTGGCCTAACCCGAGGCGCGCGAGCAACAGCGACTCCAGCACGCCACATCCCGCGCTGCGGGAGCCGCGAAGCACGCGTGCACGAATCTCAGATTCGGCAAGCTGCGCTACGGCTAGCAGAAGCACGCTCTTTCCAACGCCCTTCACGCCGCGAATCAGCAGGGCGCCCCCCTTGCCCTCGTCGCCGTAGCGGCGGACGCGGGCACGCAAAATTTCGAGTTCTGACTCGCGACCCCGCAACGCGGTCGGCAAAGCGGAAGAGAGTGTTGCGCCTGTGATCATCACTGCGAAGGCTACACATAGCCGCGCGCCAAGTGAAAACTCGGGCGGCTTAGCAAGACGAATGGGTAGGTGCGGCGAACACCTTTCCGGGGTTCATCAGACCTTGTGGGTCAAAGACGCTCTTTAGTTGCTTTTGCAAGGTAATGAGGGGCGCGCTGTGCTCCAGCGGCAGATACGACGCCTTCGTGAGGCCAATGCCATGCTCACCGCTGAGCGTCCCCCCCAGGCCTACCGCAAGGCGCATCAAATCGCCCACGGCGAGCTCGCACCGAAGCCGTTGCGCCTCGTCATGCCACAGCACGTTGACGTGCATATTTCCATCCCCGGCGTGCCCGTAGCTAAGGGCGTCCACTGCGCGCGTATCGGAGATTCGGCTGACACCGTCGAGCAGCACGCCGAGCTGCGAGGGCGGCACGGTTACATCCTCGGAGTACTTGCCACTGGCGAGTTTGCGGGTGGCATAGGAGAGATCGGAGCGTGCCCGCCAGAGTTGCTCGCGCTCGGCCTCCGTACGCGCCGACTCTACGGCAACCACACCGCGTAGCTCAGTCAAGCGCTGACCCAAGTCGCTCCATGTTGCCAGCGCGCACACGTCCAGAATGACCAGAGCCCGGGCGCCTGCAGGTACGGGAACCCCCGCGCGGCGCATGCACTCCAAACTACGCTCGTCGACGAACTCCACGCACTCCGGCAGATCAGGCCAAGCGGCGGCGGCACTTGCAGCGGCGAGCGCCGCGTCATTGCTTGCGGCATACACGCATAACGTCGCGCGAAATGGAGGCGCTGGCAATAGCTTGAGAAAGGCGCGCGTCACCACGCCCAGCGTGCCCTCACTCCCGACGAACAAGCCCGTGAGATCATAGCCTGTGACGCTCTTTCGTACGCGGGTTCCGAACGTCATTGCGGCGCCGCCCATGAGCGCCACCTCAAGCCCCGTCACATAGCTGCGCGTTGCGCCGTAGCGAAACGCGCGCGGCCCTGCGGCGTTGGTTGCGATGTTGCCCCCAAGCATGCAGAGCGCACGCGAATTGGGGTCAGGCGGATAGAACGCCCCCAGGGCCTCGCAAGCGTCTTGCAAGTCCTTCAGTACCACACCGGGCCCCACCACCGCGCGCATGTTCTGCGTGTCGATTTCCTCGATGTCGTTCATTAACGCCGTGCTGATCACCAGGCCGCCCACGCTGGGCACAGCGCCCCCCACGCGCCCCGATCCGCCCGCGCGCGGCGTCACCGGCACGCTGTGAAGCGCAGCGACGCGCAGCGCCTCCGCCACATCCGCGGCGTGCGAGGCATGAAGCACCGCCATGGGCATCACGGCGGAGCACGGCGAGTCGTCCTTGGCGTAGTCGGCCGTGCCGGAGGCGATCTTGCCGGGGAGCGCGCGCTCGAACGCGGCGAGCGGTGAGCCACTCATGGCGGCGGCCCCATGTCGGCGCCAAACTCGGTGAGGAATTCCTTCATGTAAGCCCCAGGGAAGTACACTTCGAACATGTCGAGCACGTAGAGATCTTTGCCATGGGTGGCGGCGCGCCAGGCCTCGCTGTGGGGCAACGCGACCAACGCCTCGCCTTCAGGGAACACATGGAAGATGCGCCGGTTGTAGTAGTTCATCTGCACGCTGCGGAATGATTGCGAGTAGGCAGCGTCCCACGCCAACGTCTCAAAAAAACTGGTCCCGATGGTGAAAAGGGAGGGCCCCGTAGCGCCCGCCCCAATGCCCGGGTGCACGACGTTCGGTTCAGACGCGGAATGGGGCGGCACGCCCCACACGTTCATCAGTCGAAGCAAGTCATAGTCGCTATGCAGCATGTCCTGAGACGACGACGCATCAAGAACGCAGGGGTAGTCGGCCAAGGGTTTCTGCGTCACTTCCGTGTATTTCACACGCACATCGCGCACAACAATACAGGCGCCGAAGTGTGTCCAATGGCGCCCCTCGCGGCCCCAAACCCGCTCGACGGGATACGGCCCGCGCGTGAGCAATGCGCGGGCGTCGACGTAGCGAACTCCCGCTGCTTCAAGTGCACTCGTCAGCGCATCGTAAACCCACACATCGCTTTCAGGGCGGCCGTCAGCGCGCGCGCTGTCGAGTCGCTGCGAGGGCTTCATCTGGCTCGGGTAGAGTGCGGCCTTGCCAGGCGTGAGCACCGGCACCAAGGCTTGGCCACGCTGGGCGAGGTCGCGCTGCAACTTTGCGAGTGTCTTAACGTTTTCATTCAGCTCGTTCGTGCTGGGCAGTAGCGCTTTTTTTTGACTGTAAAATATCAGGTCTTCGGAATGAAAGAGCACGCCGCCCTGCCCCACTTGAGGTCCGTAGCTAGGGCGTGTTTCCCCAAAGGCATGGTAACGCACGGAGTTTCCCAAGTGGGTGTAAACACCACGCAGCCCCATGTGCTGCTCGAATACGTCTGTTGCGGTATGAGCGTAATGCTCACTTGCTACATTGCGCCAGCTGAGCTCCGGCCATGTTACCCCAGGCATCACACCAAATATCTGCATGTCAGGCGCACGGCAAAGTATGGCGAACAGAGGCGCCAAAATCACTGCGCCAAAACCAATCCATGAGAGAGGGAAACAGGGCATCTTTGGGCTCGTTAGAACTTAAAGTAGATAAGGGGCGTGGTGCCGCTGCACACCATGTGAACGGATGAAGCCAAGAGCAGCACCACACAGCCTCCGGCGCGCAGGGCTGCGTATTTGCTTGTAGCTGAAAGCTCCGCGGTATTGGCCTCGTCCGCCGCACTCGCCATGCGCGCGGCCGGCCACCAACGTGGGAGCAGGGCGACAGCGAGGCCTACCGCGCCGGCGAGCAATGCCACACGCGGAAAAATAAATGCCGGGAGAATCCCCAAGGATTCCGCGGCTCGAAAGCCCACCATCGCGCGCAAGAATGCCCATGCCTGCCCCAAGCTGTTGGCCCGAAAGAACACCCAACCACATACCACCAGAAGCAACGTCAACGCGTGACCCAGCCCTGCAGGAACGCGCGCGCGCAAGCTCACAAATCGGCGTTCCAGCACGACGACAATTCCGTGGAATGCCCCCCAGGCGACGAACGTCCACGCCGGGCCATGCCAAAGCCCGGAGATGGCAAAGACCAAGAACACGTTGAGCAACGCGCGCCGCGGACTGCGGCGGTTCCCGCCAAGCGGTACATAAAGATAGTCGCGTAGCCAGCTCGACAAACTGATGTGCCAGCGCTGCCAAAACTCGGTGAGTGTGCTGGCCAAATAGGGCTGTCTGAAGTTCTCTTTGAAGCGAAAACCCATCATGGCCCCAAGCCCGATGGCCATGTCGGAGTAGCCAGAAAAATCGAAATAAATCTGTAGTGTGTAAGCCACCGCAGCAGACCACGCGAGCCCAGGCGAGAGCTGCGAGGCCGGCAAGTAGTTGAAACAGTTGTCTGCAATGATGGCTACGGAATCGGCGAGCAACACCTTTTTGCCTAGGCCCATCGCAAACCGCTCGAAGCCGCGCTGAATGGACACGCGAGACGCGCTGCGATCCATGAGCTGCGACTGCAAGTCCTTCCAACGAAAGATTGGCCCCGCGATGGCGTGTGGAAACAGCGTGAGAAAAAGCGCGTAGTGCGTGAACTTGGCTGGCGGCTTGGCGTCGCCTCGGTACACGTCCGTAAGATAGCTTACCTCCTCAAACGTAATGAAGGAAATGCCAATGGGCAATACCACTTGGGTCCAAGCGATAGACGCGTGGCCTACGCGCCCGATAGCGCGATTGACCTCGCCAACGAAGAAATTTGAATACTTGAAGTATGCAAGCATCCCCAAGTGCATGCAGATACCCGCCGTCAACGCCGCTTTCGCGCGCCCGCGCGTGAGCTCATGTTCACGCCAGCGTGCGATGGCGTGACCCAGCTGGTAGTCCACCAGCGCCAACACGCAAAGCACAGGCAGAAATTGCGGAGCCCCCCAGGCGTAGAACAACAAGCTGCCGACGAGCGCTGTAAGGTTGGCGTAGCGCCGCGGCGCTAGCCAGTAGGCCAGCAAAAAAACTGGCAGAAACACATGTAAGAAGAACAACGAGCTAAACGGCATTCGAGGGATTGACCGGTACTTTGCTGGCGAGGGCGGCGTCAAGCCATAGAGCCTCTATGCACCGGGACACGCTGGACCATGCCAGGCCCTCCCGGGCCATGCTACGAAACCCGCGTGGTCGAATCCGTAGCACCCCCGGGCGCACTGCCCATCGATGAAGCTCTCCCCGCAATTCTAAGCGCGCTCGCACAGGGCGGCACAGTGGTCTTGGAGGCACCCCCGGGCGCAGGCAAGACCACGCGCGTGCCGACCGCGCTGCTGCGCGCCATGCAGACTGCCAGCGTGCCCGGCGAGATATTGGTGCTCGAACCCCGACGCGTGGCGGCGCGTGCCGCGGCGCACCGCGTAGCCTTCGAGATGGGCGAGAGCGTAGGCCAAACGGTGGGTTACACGGTGCGCTTTGAAGACGTGCGCGGCCCTACGACCCGCATTCGGTTTCTTACCGAGGGCGTGTTCACAGAAATGGCCTCGCGCGCGGATGGTTTTGCCCACGTGGGGGC
>JAYWGI010000268.1:0-5950 GCA_043779025.1 Myxococcales bacterium | reverse complement strand
AAGCCGTGCAAAAGCGCTTGCAGGAGTGGATCCGCCACATGCCCAACGCGCAGAGCCAGCCCAAGCGCAGCAAGACGCAAACGCGCCCGTAGTGTCATCCTGAGCCAAAGGCGAAGGACCTCCCGAATGTTTTGAGCTTCGTGGGGCTGTTTAACTCAATCGTGCACAACAACGCGAAGCCCCGCGTCGTACGCATACGGATGCACTGCGCTCCACCCTACAGGCAAGTCCGGGTTGGCGAAATCGAACAAGAACTTGGCGTCCGGCACGCTTAAGTTTACGCAACCGTGGCTATGGCGCTGCCCGAACAAGTCGTGCCAGTAGGCGCCGTGTAGTGCGATGCCCTTGCTGAAGAACTGCACGTAGGGGACGTCTTCGACCGAGTAGTAGGTTTCGGCTTCGGGCTCGTCCAGGTTGTCCATGGTGATGGCTTGGATTTTGGCCCATACACGAAAGCTCCCTTTGGGCGTCTCGAACGGGGTTCCCGCCCCGCCTTTGCCGGTGGACACCAGTGTTGCAAAGATAGGGGTGGAGCCCTCATAAGCGACAAGCGTCTGATCCTTCAGTGAGACATCTACCCAACGCTCGGAGGGGCTCCACGAAGCGTCCGGTGGCATGACGCGCGGTCGGCGCACATCGGATGGGAGCAGCCACGCGGTGTGCTCTGTGCTGTCCCGCCAAGAGACCTGGATGCGCTCGGCTGTCCCTTCACCCTGCACCGCCGTGACCTCTACCGCCAAGCGTGCAGGCAACTTGAGCTCTAGCCCTGCGTTGTCCTCTTTGCGCGCTTTGGCCCCGCCCGCCTTGATCCACGCGCTGTGGCTGGCGTCCATGTGGGCTTGCCCCTCAAAATTGGAAACGCGCGCCTGGACGATGCTTGCGCTCTGCACCCACATTCCTTTGGTGGTGAGCGACCAGTTGGTGCCGTCTTTTGGGCGCGTTTTGACGATGGACACACCGAAGCCTTTTTCAAGTTCGGCGTCAGGGGTGTCCTCCCCAGCGCGCTCAAAGCTGCTGTAGGCCTGCGCACCTTCTTCCCGAACAAAGTAGAACTTGGGCGCACTCTCCAAGGCGTCGACCTTGCCGTCGTGCGCCTTGAGCTTGTCGCTGCAGGCCCACGCTTCAGGGCCCACCATGAGCCACTTGCCTTCGCACCCGGGGCCCTCATGCTTGGCGTAGGTGCTCACCGTGCGACCAGGCGCCACGGTCGCGCGCCTGGCTCCGCGAATGTTCGGCGTGGCACGTAGTTCGACTTCGTCGTTGCCCGTGCGTCGCTCTGCCCCCTGCCCATCCCATGGCGGCAGCAGGGCGGAGCCAAGCACAACGGCGGCAAAGTACAAACTCATGCCGCCACCGTTTTGCGGGCGCGCTTCTTGGCCACACTCGGGAGGCGCACGCGAAAGCAAGCGCCGCGCTTGGAGCTCTCTACTTCGATGTGGCCACCGTGCTCGTCGACCACGCGCTTGACGACGGCGAGCCCCAAGCCTGTGCCGCCCTTCTTGCCGGCGCTGGCAAAGGTGCGGAACAAGCGATGCTCAATCTCGGTGGGGATGCCGGGCCCCGTATCACGCAGCTCAAACACGATGCATGTGTCGCGGTAGACGCGCAGATGCAGCTCTTTGCGCGTCGAGCGCTGCATGGCTTCGGCGGCATTCCGCGCCAGATTTTGCAGGGCGCGCATCATCTTGTTGTGGTCGAAGTAGGCCACGCCCTTGTCGTCCAGCGTCACCACCAAGGTGACGCCTCGCGCAGTCAGTTCGGGGATCAAGCTTGCTTCCAGCTCATGGATAAAAGGTGCAATATGCACTTTTTGAATGAGCAGCGTCTTCTCGCCGCGTGCAAACTGCAGCAGGTCTTCTTGCATGGCCCGCACGGCATCGAACTGCCGCACGGCGAGCCCCGCGTACGAGGCGCGCGTGCGCTTGTCGTCCTCAGATATCATCGCCTCTAGGTATCCTCGCAGCACCGCGAGAGGCGTGCGCAAATCGTGGACGACTCCGGACATTACCCGACCAATCGAGGTCAGGCGCTCCTCGCGCGCGTGCACATCGTCGAGCACGCGCAAGCGCACGGCCGTGGACGCGTTGGCCGCGATTAGGCGCAGGATGTCTTCGTCCTCTGCGCTAAAGGGTCCCGCCTTTTTGTTGTAGAGTGCAAACGAACCAAAGGCGTGGCTTGCTGCGTCTTCAAGCGGCACCGCGATCGCGTTGCGCGTGCGAAACCCGGTTACGGCATCGAGGCGTTTGGGCAGGCGAGGGTCGCCGGGGGCATCGGCGCGCACGATTTGGCCGCGACTCAGCGCTTCACCGATGAGGCCTTCGCCGTCGTTCATCGGGTACGCACGTACAGCCGCGTCCTTGGCATCCATCAGGTACAAAGTGAGGGCCGAGGTCTCCGGGTCTCGCACGCAGACCGCGCCGGCAGTGGCGCCCGTTGCGGAGCGCGCCTCGGTGAGCACGCAGGAGAGCAGCGCATCGAGGGTGCGCGCTTGGGCCATGGACTTTTCCAGCTCAAACAGCATGCGCAAGTCCGCGACTCGTGCCCGCAGTTGCGCTTCGGCGGTAGCGAGCGAGGTCACAAGTCGTACGTTCTCAAGCGCCACAGCTGCATGGGCCGAGAGTAGCTCCAAGGTGCGAATCTCTTGGCGAGAGAAGGGCGCGTCCTTGTCGCTCTTGAACAACTGCGCGACTCCGACCAGTGCGCCCGAGGGTCCAAAGAGAGGTACAGCCAAGACTTGCGTGGTTCGGTACTTGTTCTTTCTGTCCCAGCGTTTGTCGAAGCGCGGGTCTTTGTAAGCGTCGGGCACCAGCAGCGCTTTGCCCGTTTTGGCGACGTGCCCCGCGATGCCTTCGCCGGAGGCCAACCGAATGGCTTCGCTTTCTTTGCCATCAACCACACGAGACACCAACGAGCCATCGTCCTCCCGCACGTACAGGGTCGCGCGATCGGCGCCCAAGCTTTTGCGGATGTGCTCCGCGACGAGGATCAGGGCGTGGCTCGCGCTGTCGGCGCGCGTCAGCACAGCACTGACGTCGCGGAGCATCGCCAAAACGCGCCGCTGGCGCAGCACCTCGGCCTCGAGCCGCTCCGTGTGTGTAAGCTTGACAGACATGTACGGAGCCAGGCTATCTGAGTCGCGGTCCTAGGTCATATTTCGGCCAATTGCACGGTTGCCGATTGGCCGACGATGAGGCTATGTTTAAGTCACCAAGCGCCTTTAGCTCAATTGGATAGAGCACCGGCCTTCGAAGCCGGGGGTTGTAGGTTCGACCCCTACAAGGCGTGCAAAAGACGAAGGCCGCTGAGCGGCCTTCGTCTTTTGCACGCCTTGTAGGGCCAGTTACGTTTGTTGCGCGCCTAAAGGCGCGCAGGGCCTGACCGACGCGTGGGCATGTGCGCGCTTCGCGGCACGTGCCCACGCGTCGGACAGCCCTTTCGACCCCTACAAGGCGTGCCCATCGCCCTGTGCTTTTCTGAGAGCGGGGGCGTGTACGCGCTTCGCTGCACATCGGGGGGCTTCGCTGCACGCGTCGCGTTGCCACCTCAGTGCGGAGGGCTCATACAAGTTGCCCTGCCTTCGGCGGCACGTAGACTCATCGTATGCGTACTCTTGTGTTCTTCCTCATTGGTTCCGGCCTTGTTGTCGTCGCCGCTTGTTCCTCACCTCCTGCTGGCGTCGGGGTGGTGACAGTACTCGAAGACGCGGCGGTAGTCGTGGCGTGTGGCACCTCGGGAGCGTCCAAGTGCGCCGTTGGAGAGGCTTGCTCCTCGCCGGTCATGTGTCTCACGGGGAACTGCGTATCGAACCGCTGCGCCACGGCCTCGTGCACCGACAACAAGCGGGACGGTGACGAGACGGGGGTGGACTGCGGTGGTTCGTGTGCAGAGAAGTGCGACGGCGAAGCCTGTACCGCGCCAAGTACGTGCAAAAGCCGTCTATGCGCAGGCGGCAAGTGTGCAGCGTCTGGAGGCAAGACGTGCGGGCTGGGAACAGCTGCACTCTGCATCAATGGCGCCGAGTGCGGCGTGTCTGCAGACTGCAGCTCCGACGTGTGCACGCAGAACGGACTCTGTGAAGCGGCAGGTGCGGATGTGCACCGAGATGGCGCGCGTAACGCAGGGGAGACAGGCGTAGACTGCGGCGGCAGCGTGGCCAGCACCACACTTTGCTCAGCCGGGCAGGGGTGTAAGGTCTCCGGCGATTGCGAGGGCGTATGCCCTGTAGGCGGCGGAGTGTGCGCAGCGCCCACTGCGAGTGACGCGAAGAAGAACCAAGGCGAAACCGACATCGATTGTGGCGGCTCCAAAGCTCCGAGTTGCGCTGTGGGCAAGATCTGCTCATCAAGTGTAGACTGCATGCTTAAGCATTGCGCTGCGGGCAATGTGTGCGCCGTACCTACGGCCACTGACGGCATCAAGAACGGCGGCGAGACGGACGTGGACTGCGGCGGCGTGGCCGTGGTGGAAGGCGCGCAAAGCTACACCGCGCCGCGCTGCGATACGGCCAAGGTCTGCGGTATCGATGCAGACTGCACCAGTGCGGTTTGCGGCGAGAATAAGCGCTGCGCCGAGGCCCCAAGCTGCCGGCCGATTCACGGCGGCCAGACATGCGGCACGGGCGAGTACGGCGTCGCCGGAAGCGTGCACGAGAGTTGTTGCAAGAGCTTGCCTGTGGCCGGAATGATCATGGTGCAGGGCGGTGTCACCAAGCAAGTGTACCTCGACAAGTACGAGATCACGGCGGGCCGTATCCGCGCCTGGCTGCGTGATGTTCGTGCCAAGAGCAGCAATCACCAACTGAACATTCGGGAGTGGGTGCAAGCGCGCATTCCTTCGGACCCGATACTCTCGGGATACTTTTCAGCCCCCCAAGTCACCGGGTACTGTACCGCGGCATCTGCAGCGGGAACGTGCACGGCCTCGGGCCAAAAAGACTTGCCTCCCAGCGTGCGCCTACTGCCGGCCGTTGACGGTTCGCAGTACGATCAGAATGCCGATGGTTCGGCTTACGCATTCCCCGTTGGCGTGGGCGTTCCTACAGGGCCTGGCACGGCCCTCCCGGCGGGTGCGACGACCGTCACCTTAGATATGGGGGCATTTTCCCAGTTTGGGCCACAGTCATACTATCGGGCGGTTGGGTACGTAGGTTCGTCGGGTTGTTACATGGGCGCTGGCGTTGACGCTTTTGGACACCGCACGGTGCTGCTGGGGCCAGAGGAGACAGGTGGAGGGACGTTGGAGAGCTGGAATGGTGAGCCCGTCCGCAGTCCAGCCATCCAGACGACGCTCGATGAGAAATCGGCAAACTGCATGACTCCATTGCTCTTCGCCGCTTTTTGCGCGTGGGACGGTGGTTACGTCATGACGCAGGATGCGCTGACCGCCGCGTGGGGGCCGCAAAAATGGCCGTGGGGGGCCTCTCCCGATTTGCCGCTTTCACAAGCGACTCCGCGGGTACGCGCTACAGCGGCCGAGGAGGCGGCGTTCTACGGCAACTTCAACATCAACAATTCCTTTTCCGCCGCGCACAAACCTAAATATTCCTACCCTGCATCTGCCTCCTACGCCTCGTTTGCAGACGACCTTTCGTCGATCATCGCGGCCCCCGGACGCATGGTGCGAGATGCTGCCGTCGTGTCGCGGGCGAGTGGTGACACGTGGATGGATTTGGGCGGCAACATGTTGGAGTGGTCCATTGTTCCAAGCGACGGCATCTACCGGGGTTGGAATGGAACGTCGTTCGAAGGACACATCTATGGCCTTGTAAGTTGGGGGCTCAATCCACTCGATAAGTACGGCAAAGGTGGAACCCGCTGCATGCGCCTCAAGTAGGGCATTGCTGTCGCGGGTTGTGCCAGCTTGGCACAACACGGCACCGATTCGGCAAGCCATTTTGCTTGTCATTCATTGGCATGCGGATTGCAGGCTGTAGGGCATGAACACTCTCAAG
>JAYWGI010000267.1:0-5960 GCA_043779025.1 Myxococcales bacterium | reverse complement strand
AAGGCGGCTTGGTTGTCTATGGCCTCTGGTGGCCGTGGAACGATCAGGAGACCGTTAGCGTGCGTGTGGGCCTGCTCAACCTCGAGCCTCCTGAGGAGCCTTCGCTGCGTTTCTTGGACGTGTTCGGCGTAAGCATTTACTCGTGAAATGATACTACGCGCGGGCGATCGCGCTTGGGTCACAGGCGGAGCCGGCGGCATCGGTGGCGCCATCGTGGCCGAGCTCGCCCGGCGCGGCATTCACGTGCTGTCATTGGATCGCGTAGACGGCAACACAACCTCGCATTTGGTGCGTTACGCACGTGTCGACCTGAGTTCTGAGGCGGCGCGCGCCGCACTTGCAACTGCCCACGAGCCGCCCGATCTGTTTGTACACGCGGCTGCGCGCGCGGACGTAGGGACGCTCGAGCACACACCACTGGAAGCGTGGCGCGAAGGGTTTGAGGTCGGCGTGTTCGCCGCGGTGGACTTGCTGCGCATCGCCCTTCCCGCGATGCGCACGCGAGGCCGCGGGCACGTGCTTTTGCTGGGCTCGGCCATTGCCGATGCGCCGCTGCCAGGCGCAACGGCGTACTCCGCGCAGAAGGCTGCACTGCTCGCAGTGGGACGCGCCTTGCGTGCCGAGCTAGCCGGCACAGGCGTGGGCGTCTCCACGCTGCTTCCAGGCCTTGTGCGCACGGGTATCGCCGGCCACACGCATGTACATGGAGGCGACGCCCAAGCGTGGCGCGCGCGGGTAAGTGCACTCTACACGCGAGGCGTGTCCCCGGAGAAGGTTGCGCGGAAGGCGCTCCGGATGGTGGAGCACGATGACGCGGAGGCGCGGCTGGGGGTGGATGCCGCGGCGATGCGTGCAGTGCGCATGCTTATGCCTGGATGGCTTGGGCGAGTGCGGACGTTTCGCCCGTAGGTTGCGAGTCGACGGGTACGGGCGAAATGTGCGGCGAACAAGCTACTCGGCGGCCCCAGATACAAGCTCGACGATGGCGTCGTTTGCCGCCTCATCAGCCGCAGCGTCGGCGGCGTTGGTGACGAATGCAAAGGCGCGATCGATACCTGGTGCCACCCAGGTATTTGCGAGGTTGATGGTGTTGCTGCCCGTATGGGTGAGCGCCGCCCCTTTCGACCACGACTGTCTCGCTACCCCCCACCCCAGCGCGTAATCGTTGGCATCGCCTGCGGCCACGGCCGCCTTTGGCGTATGCAGGCGCGTGGTGGATGCTGCGCTCAAGAACCGCGTATCTCCGCGTGCCGCACGCAGGTTCGCGGACAGAAACTTACCCCAAGACTCGAGTGTACAATGCACGGTTCCTGCAGGCCCGAGCCCCCTGGGATTGTCGGCAAACTTGCCGGGCGCCACAGGGTTGTACGCGCCGCCCGCCACTGCCGGGTCTTCATGCCCCCACGGTTGGTCCACCAGGCCAGCCGTGGCCGGCGCGCCAAACCCGCAGCCGTTCATGCCCAAGGGCGCCCACACTTCGCGGGAGATCTGCTGCTCCCATGGGTCAGCGGCTGTCTCTAGCCAGGCGGCGGCCGCCATGTAGCCCGCATTGCTGTAGATCCATGAGCCATCGGTACTTGCAGGCGTCTCGCTCAAGAACTTCGCAACGGCCGCTGCTCGTGGACCTTGCGACTTGTCCCACTGCGTGTACATTGCACTTTGCATCCCGGCGGGGCGGGCCGGCACGCCGCCTCGGTGGGCCAGCAACTGCTCCACGGTGACCCCACGGTACCCGGCAGCGAGCGCCAGCGTCGGATACGCCTCGGCCATGGTGGTCTCCCATCGCGCCTTGTTCTGATCCACCAGGCGCGCAAGGAGGGTGGCCGTCATGGCCTTCGTGTCGGAGCCCAAGTGCCACTTGTCGGCAGTGGTGACCATCGTCGCATCACCCAACTTTCGGACGCCCGAAGCGCCGAGGCCGACGATACCTGCGCTTGAAAACACCGCCAATCCAACAGAAGGCAAATGGTATTTCGCACGGATACGCTCGGCCACGGCGTTGAGCTCTTGTACCTTTGGCGCAGCATCGCGGGCGTCGTGAGCCTCTGCCCCTGCATCGCTCGACGCTTGACTGGAATCGGGAGTGGTCACAGCCGCAGCGGGAGGCGCGAGGCTGGAGGCGCCTGCACAAGCTAGCAGCACCAAACCTACAAGGCCTGACGCAGCAGAAGCGAGGCAAGCGTTCATGCCCGCCGCCGCTAGGCGGATTCCGTCACCGTGTCAACGCCCCTACCGAAGCACGCGCACGCACACTCCAGTGGCGATGATATGGCCGTAGTCGATCGAAACACGTCCGCGCAAAATGGCGTCGCAGCCGAACTCGCCTGCGCGCAGGCGTAGTGCTGCGGTCACCTGCTCGGACGATGCTCGATTCCCCGTGCCCTCGGTTTGCAAGATGGCCACCTCCTCGAACGGCGCATCCAGAGACGCTTCTTGGCCGTCGAGGTAGAATGCGGCCGCTCCTTTTTTGGGGCTTGGGGCGCGCAGTGTCACCTCGTAGTGATACAGCGAGCCGCACCCCGTGCTGAGTGCAACCGTCGCCACGACAAGTGCCCGAGCTATCATTTTGCATCTCCCAACCCGGCGCTTGCATCCGCACGCAGTGCACGGCCAACCAGTGTCATGTGGGGCACCTGCGCGATGTAGGTATAAGCGTTCTGGCCTACGCAGACTTGTCCGTAGCCACAGCCATAACGAAAGCTCGTCCACCCCGTGCGCTGCTGGTTCTGGAATCCAGAATCAATGACGTCTAACGACACCGCCGTTCCGCCAATGGAGGCCGCCTTGCGCAAAAACTCGGGAAACAACGCATCCACACGCGCCTCGCTCCCGGCGCCGGTTACGCGTACCTCACCCACCTGAACCAAACTTGGAGGCACAATACCAGACGCGTAGACAGCAATGTCGCCTGTGCCGGGTGCGTACAAGGCGGGGCCCGTCGGGATGGCGGATGCGCGAATGGTGGTGCACCCCGCGAGCAGCGACAGTGAAACTCCGACGAGTGCGAGACGCAAACTTTGAGTCACGGACGGCGTGTACATAGCCGTACTTGTAGTCGCTTTTTTGCTGGGCGCTACTCCCCAATGCGACAAGGTCACAACAGTATTGGACACGCGACCGCGAAACATCCACGCGCCGCGGCTCGTGCGCTACTTGCACACTTCGTCGCAGGTGGTCGTGACGCAGCTATCTAGGTCCTGTTGGGCGCGCGCGCAGCCGTAGGGCAGCGCGTTCAGGCACGCGTCCTCGCATGCGCAGTTGTCGTGGCAGCGGCTCAGGCAACCGCTGTGGGACACGCGCTGCGCGTCGGTGCACGCGCCAGCGGCCTGCACCTGTGCTGCGAGCACGCGGCACTGGCTCTTGTACTTCTCGGCCACATCCGTGCAATCGCAGCGCGGCTCGACACTCGCGCTCTGACAAATGGCGCACTCCCGCTGGTGCTCCTCGGACCAGGCCAAGCGCCTCTGGCAACTTCGCTCTTGGTCTGTGTTGAGCCAATAGCCCTCGGTACACGACAGAGCACCAAGCAGGCTTAGGCCGACACCGAAGAACGAGATACGCGCGGCCATGACAGCTTGAGCTTTGCACGGAACAGAGGCGCCAGCGCAAGCGCTGCCGTGACGCTGACCAAAACCAACAGACCGGGAAGACCAAACGGGACCACCAGCGCCGCCAACATCCATGCGCGTGCCAGATCGGCATGCGGTCGTGCGCGCCCAGCAAATGCCGTCGCCAGCACCCCAAAAGCGCCGCCCCCGAGTGCCAGCCAGGTAGGCGCCACACCAAGCGACCAGGTTAGTTCTGCGAGCGAAATACCGCCTCGCCCGTAGAGCAGTGCGGCTGCACATACATAGGCCGCAAGTGGCCGAAGCAAGCGCAAGGGTCCCCACGATGTCTGTATCAGCGCGCTCACGCTCCAAGTGCACCAGGACAGAATCATCAGGGCCCACGTGATGCGGGCATCACACCAGGGCGCAGCCATGCAAAGGCCCGCGCTCAGTGCCAGCTGCGGCAACCCACGAGAGCACATGCGCGGCAGCTTCCGTGCTCCGCCTCGCCACGCAAGCCCTACGGCAAGCGCAAACAGCCCCAGATAGAAGCATGCATCACGCACCCACGTCCCCGCGACCCGGAACGCGATCGGCACCACGGCCGGACCCTTGAGCACCCGTGTTCCCTCGCCGCGACGCACTTCGGCCGACCACCCTCCTTCCGGCCCTGGCGCCAAGTCTTCGAGACGCAGCACGTGCAGGCCACCGACTGTCACCAGGCGATCACCCACCTGCAGACCGGTGGCGTCCGCGCGACTTTTATCGTCCACGCGGGTAACGAGCAGCCCCTCGCCATCGTCGCGGACCGCATCCATTCCCCATTGGCTCATAAACGCACGAGCGAGCTCTCCCCGTCGCCCTTGGCTCAGCACCGCGTCGTTTGGCGCAACGGCGTCGAACACCAGCCCATCGGCGTGGGCACTCATCTCCTGCCCCTCAGCGGACGGGCGCAGCGTCAGCGCGACTTCGCCGCGAAACGTGCTGTGCCCGCCCTCGAACAAACTCGGCGGCGGGATGAGCTCCACGCGTTCGGCGGAGACCACAACCGCAAGAGTACGGGCGTCAACGGGCGCAGGCGCCTCGCCCGCACGGTGCATCTGACCATGCAATTGGGCCGTCGCGCGGGCGCCAGGCACCAGGCCCTGACCTCGAAGCACCACACGCTGGCCCTCCAACACCACGCGCGATTCGACGGCCTCAACACGCATGCCCAAGCGCTCTGCATGCAAGGAGCATGCGAAAGCCAGCACGGGAGGGAACAGAGCGAGCCGCCGCAAAGTACTTCTGTGCGTACACGGAGTGGGCAAAGGCGGCCCACTTTTGGTACCACTCCGCCGCATGAACGACATCTTTGTCACGGTCATGGCGGGCGGCTCCGGCACACGTTTTTGGCCTGCCTCACGCTTGATGATGCCCAAACAATTGCTCCGGCTCGCAAGCCCCGATGAGAGCCTTCTTGCCGGAACGGTTCGTCGCGTGGAGCCTCTGGCGCCCCCAGAGCGCGTCTACTTGGTCACAGCGGAGCGCTTGGGCTCAGCGACGCGCGCCGATCTTGGTGACGCATGCAAAGTGCATGTGCTTCTTGAACCCGCGCCGCGCAACACCGCACCGTGCATCGCGTGGACCACCTGGCTCGTCGCGGCCCAGAACCCCGAGGCCGTGATGGTGGTGCTCCCTAGCGATCAGCACATGACCGACGACGCAGGGTTCGTCGCGTGCTTGCAGCGCGCCGTCGACACCGCGCGCACGGGCGTTATCTGCACGGTAGGCATCACCCCCACCCGCGCGGAGACAGGCTTCGGTTACATTGAGACGGGCGCCGATGTGGGCCCCCACGCAAAGCACGTTGCGCGCTTTGTGGAGAAGCCAAACCATGAACGAGCAGGAGAATACCTGGCTTCTGGCAAGTACCTGTGGAATGCAGGCATTTTTGTGTTTTGCGTGCGCGACATGAAGCGCGCCATCAAGGAGCACATGCCTGAGCTTGCAAGCGGCATCGAGGCGATGCTTCAAAGCGGCGACGTGGCCGGCGCCTTCCCGCGCCTCCCCTCGCAATCAATCGACTACGGCGTGATGGAGAAGCTGAGCGACTTGGCCGTGGTGCCCGGCGACTTTGGCTGGAGCGATTTGGGCTCGTGGATGAGCGCATGGGAACTCGGGCCCAAGGACGAGCACGGCAACGATGCGGGCACGCACGGCATGATCATCGATGGCACGGGCAACATCGTGCGCGATTTACGCACCCGCGGCGATCACCGCGTCATTGCACTGGTGGGCGTCAGCGGCTTGGCTGTGGTGCAAACCGACGATGCGTTGCTCGTGCTTCCCAAAGACAAGGCCCAGGACGTGCGCAAAGTTGTCGAAGCACTCAAAGCACGCGGCGACAGCACGCTGATTTAGCGTCCTCGA
>JAYWGI010000266.1:0-2201 GCA_043779025.1 Myxococcales bacterium | reverse complement strand
TATCTACAGACGGCTCGCACACCTACGTCGTGGTTAAGAGGGACGACGCGAGGGCGACCTCCGATCTGCTCGCCATTCATGACAGCAAGGTCGATGTCTGGTCCACGGAGGCATACCCAGGCAGCCGCCCATGCCGCGCACCAGAAGGAGCCAAACACGGCGTCTACGTCGCCATGGGTACGCCCGAAGGCGCGGGCGACAACGTGCACATTGCACACTTCGACGCGTCGGGTGCCGACCACAGCGTCTTCGCAAGCCACGCGCTCACGCTGCACCTCATCGCGGTGCGGGCGCGTGACATTCTTCTCTACCGCCTGGACGAGGAGCGCGCTTCGCTTCTCAGCATCGCGCGCGACAATGGATCAGTGCTTCTAGAAACGCCCATACTTGGCTATGCGCGGGACTTTAGCAGCGACGGACAGAGTGTAGTTTACAGCAACCGGGCACCGGGCGATGAGTTGCTTTGGCTCGCCCAAAGCTGGAACCCAAGTTCAGGTGCAGTGACGACGCTCTTTGCGTCTTCTCAGCAGAGCCCCCTGGTCTTTGCCGGCGTGCCGATCACGCATAGTTCACAAGGCTCAGAAGACCCCCTCAACTACCTCACCGATCGCGACAGGGCGCACCAATGGCAAGCTGAGCGTCAAACGTCGCAGGAGGGTAGGCTGCTGCTTCGGAGCACTGGCGGATCACGCACCTGGCGGCTCGGTAGCGACCACGTTGAGCTCGAGGGAGTCGGTTTTGCGTCAGGGGAGACCCTTCGATGAGGCCGACGCTTTTGCGACGCCTACCGGCCGTCGTCGCAGCACTTTTCTTCGCCCTCATGTCGGCCAGCAAGGAAGCCAGCGCCGCGTATTGCCCGAGCTACTCACCGGCCAATTCAAGCTGCGGCCTCGACCCCATCGGGGGCATAAACCCCAGCATTTCATCATGGAACACGTTGTTCGCCGATGTAGCGCGCGGCCCCGGAGCATGGGGCGCAGGGCCCACCGTTGGCACGATCCGCCAAGGGTGCACAGCCCCTGTGCAGGTGGCGCCCGTCGTGCCTTGCGTGCTCCTCAAGGCGAAAGTGTTGCAAGAGTCGTCCTGGTACCACTTCTGCAAGCCGACGATTCCGAGCTCGGCGGTCGGTGCCGCGTCACGCACACTTGTCACACGCGACTGTGGTTACGGCGCGTCCCAAGTCACAAGTGGCATGCGCAAGGGCGAGTCCCCTTCGTTCTCAAGAACGCGTGTCGCAGCAGAGCCCCGGTACAACCTGCAAGTGGGCCTCGCGATCCTTGGTGACAAATGGGACCTCGTCAACTGCGTGGCCGATCGGCAGCCCGCCGTGGCGGAGCATTGGTATTCCGCACTCTGGGCCTACAACGGACTGTCCTATATCAACAACCCCAACAACCCCAACAAGCGGGCCGGACGCGGCGTGTACAACCCCGCGGTCAACAGTGGCTCGCAATCGCGCTGGACCTACACGGAGCGCGTATTTGGTATCGCCGAGCACCCTCCCGATGCGCGCTACTGGCCGGCGCTCGCACTCGCCTACCCCAATCGCGGCGGCGTCGGCACCGGGTCGTCGCCGCGCGCCATCCCCGTGCCGAATTGCAGCTCGCCCACGTCCTGCGCCTCCACACGGCCCGTGCACAGCGGCAGCTGCACCATCGCCGCTCCGTCGCCAGACGCCGGGGCGGCCGACGCCGGGGCTGCCGGCGACGCGAGCGACGAGGTAGAGGAGCCCCTGATTCCGCCGGAGGAAGGCGCCGACGCCGACGACCCGCCGTGGGACGATGACGCCTCCTCCCTGACCCCGACTGATGCAAAAGCCAGTACCCTGCCGGGCAACGCTGCAACCGGCAACGACGGCTCCACAGGGAGCTCCTGCCTTTGCCACGCTGGCCACAAGCCCCAGCAAAAAGCCTGGCTTGCTTCACTCATTGCACTCTGCATGCTTGCGCGGCGTCGCTCGACGCCGGCAACAAGCCGAGCGGCATAGCCTAGGCCACCAACCGCGAGCGCTCTACTCGACCGTGACAGTTTTCGCGAGGTTGCGAGGCTGGTCTACGTCGGTGCCCTTGGCATCGGCCACATAGTACGAGAAGAGCTGCAGCGGGATCACGGTCACGAGCGGCGCCGTGATTTCCACCGTGGGCGGCAGCTCGAACACCACATCGGCGATCTCACGCACATGCGCGTCACCACGCGTGCAG
>JAYWGI010000265.1:0-2204 GCA_043779025.1 Myxococcales bacterium | reverse complement strand
CGCCGCGCTTGCGATTACTCGCCGCTCGGGACACGCTCCGGTCCGTCGCGCGTTGTCGCGATGACACGCCACAGGATTCCCCAGTGCACTGCCCTTGTGGTCGCGAAACGACGCTTACTCCCTCCGCCGGTGGCCCGTGCGTCGTGACTCGCGCTCGGACCTTCGGTCATCGCAAACGCACGGCGCACATGCTCCCCGGACCCCGCAGACGCCTACTCACCCGCGCGTGTAATCGCTCGCGAGGTCGGGGAAAGAGAGAACATACGGTCCGCTCACTCGCGTGATCGGCCCGTGTGTTCGTACGCCAGATGCGGGTGCGTGTTTGCTCGAAACGGAGACCTGCAAATGCATGCGCACTGCACTCTCTCAGAATGCGCGCGCTTCGCTGGCGCATGGTGGCGCTCGGCTCTGCGCTCGAGAGTCTGCGAATTCGTGTGCACTGCAGGCTCCCAGAATGCGCGCGCTTCGCTCGCGCATCGCGTAGGCCTTGACGGGCGAGCCCGAGCAACCGAGCATGTCACGACATGAAACTCCTTCTTTTCGTCGTCCTTCTCGCTGTCGCTGTCGCTGGCTGCAGTAGCTCCACATCTGCGCCTCCGGGCGGCCCTGCCGCGAGCACGGGCAACAGCACCGAAGCATGCTCCACGGAAGATCAGTCTTGCCAGGAGACCACGGGTCCAGCGTCCTCCATCGCATCGCAGCGCAGCGCATGCCAAGACCCAAGCCAGGCGATCACGGCAACATGCACGCTTACCCCGCGCATAGGATGCTGTGCCGTCAACGGCGGCACCACCAAGGTATGCTATTTCAAGGATATCAGACCCAAATATGCCGAACTGTGCGCCGTTGCGGGTGGCACCTGGACGCCAAACTGAAAGACCAACGCTGTCCCCACTAGCGTCTCCACATCTGCGCAGGGAGTGCGTGCCGGTGATACAGGGAGAGCCAGTCCATCAGGGCGGCCACGGTGACGTGCACCAGGAAGCCTTGCCAGATGCTTTTGGTGCGCATGCTGAGCGAGCCTAAGGCCACGCCGGCGATGATCGCGCCGCAAGCTTCGAGGTAGGGCTTGCCGTAGTGGATCATGCAGTAGGGGGCCGCCATTGCGAAAATGGCGCCACTGCCAAAGCTGCGTAGCGCTCGGAGCATGAAGCCTCGGAAGAACAGCTCCAAAGCGAAGAACTGTGCATAATACATCAGTTCCCAGACGCCGAAATCGAAGTAGCTTCGCGACGAGGCTTTGTAGAACGGGTAGTAATTGCCAAAGTCTGGGCTCTTGGAGACAACCAACATGGCCGGCAAGACGACGGCCAAAAAGAGCCCGTAAATCTTTGCGTGCGTGAAGAACCCTCGGGTACGCAAGCCCATGTCGAGCAACGAGTCGCCCGGGAAAAAGAGCTTCCAAAGCAACAGCGGCAGGCCGTAGCCAAACACGCGCGTGAAGGCCCACCAGCCGTACCCCCAGAGCTCCGCGTAGTGTCCTAGTTTGAGTGCACCATGCAGCTTTGTGTCCAAAAGCTGCATGGCGGGGAACACGGCCACGTCGTAGTACTGCCGGCCGCCATAATACTCTTGCAGCGTGAGCACCATGGCCACCATGACGAGCGCCACCATGGGACGACGGTCGAACTCCCCTCGCGCCACACTGGCCGAACGTAGCTCTAGGGCCTCGGCGTCTAGCTCCTTCCAGGTTTTTCCGAACAGCAAATACAGGACGGGTAGAGCGCCCAGAAGTACTGGGATAGGCAGCAGTGGCTTGGCGGACTCGATGAACGAGGCCAGGCCATCCGCCATCACGGCGCGGCCTGCGCGGAGGCCGCGTCCAGCGCGGGCAGATGCTGCAGGCGTGCAAGCGTCCGCTCGCGCCCAAGCACAAACATCACATCATGCAGAAGCCCCGGCGATGCAGCCTTGCCCGTAAGCGCCACGCGTGCGGCCTGCCCGAGCTCCTTGACGGTGATGCCTTGGCGCGCAAGCGAGGCATCGAAGGCCGCGTGTAGCTCCGTGAGCTCCCATGCTGCATTCGTGAGGTCTGCATGCAATTCCGCGATGCACGCGCGGGCGTCCTCCGTGAGCGCCTTGGCTACCGCTACGTCGTCGTAAACCGGCGCGTCGCGCAAAAAGCAATCGATCTTCTCGGCGGATTCTATCAGTGTTTGGCCGCGGTCACGCACGAGGTAGAGCGCGCGCTGTGCCTGCACAGC
>JAYWGI010000264.1:0-2206 GCA_043779025.1 Myxococcales bacterium | reverse complement strand
GCGGCTTTCGGCAGAGCTAGCGAGTGGACTTGAACCTCTAACCGCCGGTTTACAAAACCGGTGCTCTACCAATTGAGCTACGCCAGCCAAGCTGAGCCCCTGGAGCTCTAGCGGAAAGTGACTGGCCGCTGCAATGAAGAATACTCGTGGACGCATACTTTGTGGTTCGCCCTTCGGCCCACGTTCCCGTCGAGGCCGTTGCTGCCGCTGGACGTCGCGGCGACGTCGCGGCGAAATGGGCGTCAGTTCATGGCACATTGCGCCAACGCTTCGTACACTTCGCCTATGACATTGGTATCACGCGGCAAGCCGCTCGTTTTGCTAGTCGTTTTGGCGCTTGCGGCTGCGTGTTCCGCGCCCGTGGATGAGGAAGCTCAAGAGGACCAGACAGGCCCCGGCCCCAACCTTTTGGAAGAGGGACAGGACGAGCTAAATCCTCGGCTGCAACGAGGCAGCACGCTGCCCGACCACACGCTGGCTTGGACCATCGACGACGGCCCAAGCCCCTTGGGCACCGGCGTCAACACGCAGGAGCTCGCGCGGTACTTGGCAAGCGAAGGCGTGCCCACCACGTTCTTCTTTGTGGCCTCCCGACTCACCAACACGAGAAACATGGCGGATTGGCGCGCCAAGCGCTTCCCGCGGGTGACACCGAAGATTGACTCCGTGCTCGACGAGCTGCTCACCCTGCCCGTCATCGGCACACCTCTCAAACACTTGGTTGCAAACCACACGTTCAGCCACGAAGCGCAGATCACCAAGCTCCCCGAGAGCGAGCGCGTGGCCGAATTCATCAACGCGAGCAACTTGCTCCGTCCGTACTTCCGCGACGGCATTCGCTTCCTGCGTACGCCCTACGCGTCTTGGAACGACAGCGTGTACGACACGCTGCAAGCGACCAACACGGCCAAGTCCTACGTGGGAAATATCTACTGGAATGCGGGTGGCACCTTAAACTGCAGCTACACCACGTCGGGCTGGGATTGCGACCAGCCTGAGGTAGCAGGGACCGTCCCCAGCGCTGCGGACTGGGCGTGTTGGGCGCCAGGCAAAGGGCGCCCTGCGGTCTCACCTAGCGAATGTGCCAAGGGCTACCTCAACTACATTGAGCAGCGAGACCGCCGCGGCATCGTGTTGATGCACGATGTGAACCGCAAGTCGGTCGATATGGCGCGCGTGCTCATTCCGCAGCTCAAAGCGCGCGGCTACAGCTTCGTGCGCTTGGACCAAGTGCCCCGGCTCAACGCGCAACTACTTACCGCAGGCGCGACCCCCGCGGCGGCCGTTTCCCCCTGAGTTTGAGCGCACTGAAGGGGTCACCCATGGGCGCATGAAGTATGGCCGCACCGCCTTCTCGCGCCCAGAAAGTGAAGTACAGGCCTGCCCCGTGCGCTTACCTATCCGACGTGGCCTCAAGCCATTCGCCTTGCCCTTTGTGGCTGCACTAGCCATTGCGGCGGATTTTACAGCAATGCAGAATCGCGCGATTGCGGCGCCCGGCGAAGACCCATGAGCAGGAGAGCGTTGCAGAAATTCCATTGCGATTTCACTCGCAGGGCGACTCCCCGTTGCGGACGAGAGTGCCATCGCCGACAAGGGCGCGTATGTGGACCCCGTACTCGCACACGAGTACTTTCGTGTGCAGTTTGCATCTTTTTTACTGCAATGTTGCGAGAAATGTGGACTGGCTTGCCCGGCACAAAGCAGTTGAGCGCGTGCGTGTCGATGGCCTCGGGTGAGGCCCTTCCCGATGTCGCTCGCGGCAAGAACGCCCCCGCCACGGAGCGCTGGCAGTACGCCAGTGTACAAGCGCTCACGGCGCCCGAATTTTTGAGCTACGGCTGTCAACACCAGATATTTTCCTCGGCCGACAGTAATCTCACGGCGGGCACCTTTGGTGTCACCAGCTCTAACACCATGCTCGCAGCGGTCTCAACGCTCGGCCTCTCAGAACCCGATCGGGCCACGTCAGCGGCCTTGGCGCAGCTGTAGGCTGGAGTGTATCGCGACTAGGCCGCGCTGAGCCTGCTCACGACCAACAGCGCGGTGGCAAGCTTGAACACGCTGCGCAGCTTGCTCTCGTTGCCCGCGAGCAATACCGGCGCGTTGGTGGCCATCCCCGATGGCCACCAGCATGCAGGGCCCCACGGTGCGCAGCATGCGAGATCAGTTCGCGGCCGCGGAGATGAGCGTGCGGCTGGGCGCC
>JAYWGI010000263.1:0-2207 GCA_043779025.1 Myxococcales bacterium | reverse complement strand
TGTACGCGTCTTGAAAGTGCTTGAGCGCCCGCGTGCTCTGCAGCAATTTGTCATGCAAAACATTGCCGGCGCGAAAGTGCAGCGCGGCTCTGTCTGCGTCACTCAAGTCAGAAGCGGCAAGTGCGCGTTCGAGTTCCTCTGCGAGCGTTTGCCAGTCGCGGAGTGTTTCGAGCTCGGAGTAGCGGGCGTCCAGTTGCATGCGGTCATTTCCTCGGGCTTGCTGTGAAGCCCAGAAGCAAGAGAGCTCCTGGGGACACACAAGGCCGGTAAGATATCGGAAGGGCCGCAGCACACCCTAGTTTTTTCATGCACTTTCACGACGACTCAGCGCAGAAACCATCCGATATGGCGATAGGCGGCCTCGAAGAAGGTCCCCAAGAAGATGTAGGGGCCAAGCGCCAAGCTAGAGAGCACGGAGGCCGGCACCGGTTTGCGTGCTTCGGGTTTGCGAAACACATTGCCCAACGCCACAAGCGCCTGGCCCAACGTGCGAAACAGCGTGCCATCATACACCAGCTTGGCGGGGGCCAGCACGAGGGCGAACGCATACGTCAGCATCTGCGCCTCAACCCCCATGCGAAGGCCCAAAAGCGCGCCGACAGCAGGCAAAAGCCACACATCCCCCCGCCCCAGAGACTTGAGCCTGTACAGCAGCACCGGCGTCACGGCGCACAACAAAGCGCCGGCCACGCTATCCATCGCCCCCTGTTGCGCGGCCGCCCAAGTGCCAGAGTGAAGTAGCTCCACGCCACCACGAAAAAGCGGCGCGAGGCAAAGCGCCCACTTCGACAGCCGCACACGCAAGATACCGAAACGTGAGTCGGTGTAGGCGCCATAAGCCGTGAGCAGCACGGCGACGAGGGGAAGGAGGAGCGGCAGCACGGGGTGAAGGTTACACAAAACGAAGACCCCCACGCAGCCTTGTGGGCGCCTGGGGGTCTGGGAATGCTACGTCAGCTCAGAGCGCTGCGGAGGCGGCGGTAGCTCTGTCGCGCACCTGAGTACCCATGGTACGGAACGCGACCACGCCGACGACGAGGATCAGTGACAGCATGACGCCGTACTCGACCATGGTTGCGCCGCGGATATTGGACTTCTTGAGGGTGCTTTTGATGGTCATAATGGCCTCCATATGGGGTTTGGGAACTTGGTTTTGGATTCAGGGGGTGGAACGTAAAATGTGCTCGCGGCCCACGTTGTAGTCGCTGAGCAAGCCCGCGGCGCCGGCGATACAGCCCCCAAGAACGGGGATGCCGACGGCGACTAGAAGAAAGGTGTACTCCACCATCACCGCGCCACGTGTTGCACTGCGTTTGCTTGAGCGGGTGGGGGTAGAGTTCATCGTGGATGCCTTAGATTGAGCTTATCGTCAGATTTTGATTTGGGTTGCGTGCGGGTGTGAAAAAAAATATTTCGGTGCGCTCTTGTAGGTAAGAGCCGCACCTCGGCGCGGCCCAGAACGGCCTCAGGGCTTGACGCGGATAATGCGATGTGGACCAACGGGCTTGGGGCCGTGGCCGCCGGCCTTGGAACCGTGGCCGCCGCCGGGCTTAACCGCAGGCTTGATAGACACGAACTCGGCCCCGACCTCGGCGAGCTTCACGTCCAAGCCAAGCACGCTGTCGGCCTCTGGGACCACGCGCTCCTCGTGCGGGTTTTGAGGTCGTAGCCCCGGCTTCGAGCTCGTATCCAGCGTGATGTAGACGGTGTCTCCCGGGCGCGCTTCGATCACGGCCACAGCGGCGCCTGCGGCATCCGTGGTGGCAATCACCCGGCCCAAATACATGACCGGCATGCCTCCTCCGCCCTCCGCGCGCACAGCCACCAAGACCTTGCGGATGGAGGGCGCACATTGCAGTTTGTGCTCCGTCACGTGCGCCTCTTCGAAATGCCGGACAACCAAGTGCACACTGGATTTTCCGCCCTTTGGCGCGGTGCCATCAGGGCAGCGCACGACCAAGTCGGCGGTGTCGCCATCGCGTCCGTTGAGTGTGACCACCGTGCTGCCGTCCGCTCCGGTGTTGGCCAGCGGCTGTCCCTTGAGCGACACTGGCACGTTGGCCAGCGGCTTTCCCGGGTCTGACTCCACGACGATGCGCGCCTTGAAGGGAGGCGGCTCTTTGGGAAAAAGATCGGCGCAACCTGCAAGCGAGAAACTCGCGAGCAGCAGCGTGAAAACGGATGGGATAGAGGGGGTCATGAGCGGT
>JAYWGI010000262.1:0-5983 GCA_043779025.1 Myxococcales bacterium | reverse complement strand
TACAGAGTCAGACCCTGCCGTCACCGTCGTTCGCTCGGCGCACAACTTCCCCTTTGCGCCCGTGCACACCGACAAGCGCTCCGCCATGGCCCGCGCAGCCGCGCTCAGCGAGCTTGCCAGCCCGTCCGATGCGCCGCGCATCGTCTGCGTCGATGCCGCCATGCTGCTGCGACGCTTGCCTCCGCCCGAGGACATGCGCGCGGCCACCGTCACCGTCCTCGCAGGCGCGGCATGGGAGCACGAAGCCACCCTGCTTGCGCTCATCCATGCAGGGTACACGCGTGTACCGCTGGTCGAGGATCCGGGCAGCTATGCCGTGCGCGGTACTGTTGTCGACATTTGGCCGGCGGGCGCTGAGACTCCCACACGCCTGGAACTTGAAGACGACCTTGTCGCCAGCATGAGCGCCTTCGACTCGGAGACCCAGATAAGCCTCCCCACCGGCGGGCATGCAACCACGCTTAGAGCGCTGGTTGTCCCGCCTACGGGCCTCGCGCTGCATACCGAAGCCCACGCCCTACGCGCACGGCGCACAATCATGGCCCTGGCCGACGCCTTGGATTTTCCCAGCTCAAAAGCTCGAAGCTTGGCCGAGGAGCTCTCGGCTGGCAGGCCAGTGTTTGCGGACGACGCTTACCTACCTGTATTCTACAATGAGCTCGCGACGATGTTTGATTATGTCGCAAGCAATGCCGCGGTGGTGCTGTGGGACCCGGCAGGTGTTGTGGCTGCACTCACCGACGAGCTGGCGCAATTCGCGCGTGCCGAGTCTGACACCGCCGGCAAGCTGGTCTGCACGCCCGCGTCGCTTCACGTGACCGAGGAAGCGCTGTGCGAGATTCTTGGGCGCACAATCGTCACCACATTGAGCGGCATCGGCGCGCGCGGGTCGGAGGGTACGGGCCTTGCCGCCTACGCCGAAGTGCGACGCGAGCTTGCCCTGGGAACACGGCCCAACGATGTGGCCTTGCTGCGCAGCGCGCACAGCCAAACAGGCGCGGGCCTAAAGAGCGGGACCAGCGCGCTTGCACCCGTGGTCGCGCATTTGGCCCGCCTGCGCGACGCCGGGATGACCACGCTTTTGACGGCGCGCTCCGAGCTGCAAGCCTCACGTCTTGCCGAGCTCTTGGAGCACCAAGGCCTCAAGCTACGTACGCTGCGAGGCGATCTCGCCGCCGCACTTGCAGGCCTCAAGGTCAGCGAGGTTGGCTTGCGCGTCGGGGCGCTTTCGGCAGGCGCGTTGCTGCCTGGCGAGGGATTGGCCGTGGTCACGGACGAGGACATCTTCGGCACGCGCACCCACCGCGCCAAAGAGAAGCGCACGAAGGGCTCGGCCTCGCGCGCGTTCATCGACGACATGCGCGCCCTGCACGTGGGCGACTACGTGGTGCACTCGGAGCATGGCGTAGGCCGCTACTTGGGGCTCACCGAGCGGCTCATCGGCGGCGCCAAGCTGGACTTACTGATTGTAGAATACAGCGGCAGCGACAAGCTCTACCTGCCAGCGTACCGCCTCAGCCAGCTGCAGAAGTTCTCGGGCGCCGAGGGCGCGGCGCCCAAACTCGACAGGCTCGGCGGTTCTACCTTCTCCAAGACCAAGACGCGCGCCAAGAGCGAGGTGCGCAAGCTGGCGGACGACCTGCTGCGGCTCTATGCCGAGCGCGAGGCCGCACGCACCGAGCCGCTGGCCGCCCTCGACGACACGTACCGCGCGTTCGAGGCGACCTTCCCGTACGACGAGACGCACGATCAGCAAGAAGCCATCGAGGCCGTGCTCGACGACTTGGCCAAAGACAAGCCCATGGATCGCTTGGTGTGTGGCGACGTGGGTTTTGGCAAGACCGAGGTGGCCATGCGCGCGACCTTCAGGGTCGCCATCGCAGGTAAACAAGTGGCGGTCCTGTGCCCCACCACGGTGCTCGCGCAGCAGCATTTTCGCAGTTTCGAGGCACGCATGGCGGGCTACCCCGTGCGTGTGGTTTGCCTCAGCCGGTTCCAATCCAAGAAGGAGCAAACCGAGGCGCTTAAGGGCGTCAAAGACGGCACGGTGGACATCGTCATTGGCACACACCGCTTGCTCTCTAAAGATGTACACTACAAGCGACTTGGCCTGGTCGTCGTCGACGAAGAGCAGCGCTTTGGTGTGGCGCACAAAGAGCGGATGAAGGCCATGAAGAGCGAGGTGCATGTGCTCACGCTCAGCGCCACCCCCATCCCCCGCACGCTGCAGCTCGCTGTGGGCGGCTTGCGCGACTTGTCGCTCATCACCACAGCGCCCACCGACAGGCGGGCAGTGCGCACACTGGTCACACGCAACGAGAGCGCCATCATCGCCGATGCCATCGACCGCGAGTTGTCGCGTGGAGGGCAGGTGTACTTTGTCTACAACCGCGTCGACGGCTTGTACGAGCGGGCAGAGCGCATCCGCGAGCTTGTGCCGCGCGCACGGGTGGCCGTGGCCCACGGCCAGATGGGCACGCGCGGCCCCGACGACGAGAGTGTGCTCGAACAGACCATGCTCGACTTTGTGGACGGCCACTACGACGTGCTGGTGGCCACCACCATCGTGGAGAGCGGCCTCGACATTCCGCGCGCCAACACCATCCTCATCGACCGCGCCGACAACTACGGCCTCTCGCAACTCTACCAACTGCGCGGGCGGGTGGGCCGCGGTAAGGAGCGCGCCTATTGCTACCTGCTCGTGCCGCCCACCGATACGCTCACCGACGAGGCCCGCGCGCGCATCGAAGCCATCGAGCGGCACACCGAGCTGGGTAGCGGGTTTAAGATCGCAAGCTTGGACATGGAACTCCGTGGCACAGGTGATTTGCTGGGCGCCGAGCAGTCGGGCACCGTGAGCTCCATCGGCTTCGAGCTGTTTTGCCGCATGCTCGAAGACGCTGTCGCCGAGCTGCGCGGCGAGGTGACCAGCAGCGAGGTGGACCCGGAGATCTCCATCGATGAGAGCGCGCTCATCGGCGAGGGCTATGTGTCCGATGTGGGCCTACGCCTCTCGCTTTACAAGCGCCTCTCGAGTGCACAGAGCGCACTGGATGTGGAGGACATCGCCGCCGAGATGGAGAACCGCTTTGGCGCTGTGCCGGAAGAGACGCTCCGCTTTGTGCGGCTCATGCGCATCAAGACACAACTGCGCGGCCTACGCATCCTTGGGTGCGAGGCCACCAGCACCACCGTGACGCTTCACTTGCGCGAAGACACGCCTCTGGACCCGAGCAAAGTTCTGGCGCTCGTTAAGCTGCCCAAGAGCCCTTACAAGCTCACGCCCGACATGCGCCTGACGCGTCGATGGGACGACGGCGCCAAACCCGGCGGCATGGCGCGCGCGGAGGAGTTGCTAGATGCTCTTGCGGCGTGTCAAAGCTGACTCTTAGCGCGCAGGCAGCTTTGACAAGCGTTTTTGCAACTCGGCGAGTGCTTTTTCTGCCGAAGGGGGCAGCCACAATTTCTTGCATCGCGCGACGCCCGACTCGAGTTGCTTGCGCTCTGCAGGCTTGTCGCCCGCGGCTTTCTCGATGTCGGCCGCAAGACTGACAACACGCACGGTACGAGGTCCGTCCACGAGCGCAAGCGCTGCGGCAGCCTCGGCGCGTGCCTTCGGGTAGTCCTTCATGGCGATGTAGACTTTGGCCAAGCGCGCGGGCGGGTTGAAGTCGCGAGGAAAGTCTAGGCGCGTTTGCTCCAACATGGGGATTGCTTTCTCTGGAGCGCCAGCCGCGAGGTAAGCGAGCACGCGGTGTGCGTCGAGACTCGCTCGCCGAGCGCTTGAATCGCCGCATTCCAACGAAGCCGTGTGAAGGTAGCTCGACCAAGAGTCCGCGTACGCCACGCGCACCGCAGCGTCTGCGTCGCCGAACGACGCGATAAGAACCTCATACGCGGAGGAGGTGCCATCAACATGACTGCCAAAGTACTCAACCGAACTTTGTGTCGTATCCTCAATGAGGATATCCATCAACGCTGTCCGGTGTCGCTGGATGTTCTTCACGGAGTCCATATTCTGCAGCGAACAGCTCAATGTCGCGCTCGCCACGTTCAACCGGTCCCATGAGCTGGCAACGGCCCGATGGTTTGCAAGCCAGAGCCCGCCCTCGAGCGCGCAGCCACGAAAATCCCCGGCCTCCGCCTTCTTGAACACGGCGGCCAAGGCGTCATCCACCACTTTGCCGCCCGCCAAGAAACGCGCGACTTGATCTGCATCCATCGTACCGGCCCAGCGCGAACGCTCCGCGCCATCGGCAGCAAGCACCATAAACGTGGGGTATGCACTCACTTTGGCGCTCGCCAAAAAGGCCGCGTTGCTTGGCTTGTCCGCGTCTACCGAAAGCCACATCGCCTTGTCCGCCAGCGCGCGCACGACGGCATCCTTCAGCACGAACTCGCGCATGTGCACGCAGCTGTGGCACCACGTAGCCCACACGTCGACGAACACTGGCAAGTTCTTGGCCTTGGCGAGGGCCAGCGCGGCGGGCGCGTCATCCGCAATCCAAAGGAGCTCGCCTGCAGTGGCGTTGGCCGCCGGCGCAGGCGCAGGAACCGCACGAGCTTCCTTCGCGGGCAGCGGTACCCCGCGGCCGCGCTCCACGGCTTCGGTGTATTCCGCAGGTGTTGCACTCTGCACTTTGTGCACCTGACCATCGGCGCCGCGAACGGGCACGCTAGGGCGAGCACATGCCATGAGTGTGAGAGCAAGAGCAGGAAGCGCGGCGCGGAAGAGCATCCCGCACACATACCTCAGCCTTGGCTCCGTTGAAGCGTCAGCGACAACGCGATCATAACGATTGTGCCATGTGGCACGCTCGGCTGCAAAAACAGCCACGAATTTTCGAGCATTTCGCTCGGCACGATTTATGCTCGTATGCAGCATGCTCAAGTACGCCGTCGCGCTCGCACTCTCCGCATCGCTCGTCCTGGCGTGCTCCAGCAGCACGGGTGCTGGAGCCATTCTCCCTGCAGCTGAGCTCAAGGACGATGGCGGAACAAGCACCGTCGATCCCCTCGCCTGCGACGTTGCGCCGTGCCACGTGGAGGGCGAAATGCGTTGCAATGGAGATACCGTTCAGACCTGTATTTTTACGCCAGGCGGATGTGGAAGCCTTGTTGCAAGCACAGTGTGTAGCGCCACCGGGTCGGTGTGTCGCTCCGGCGCGTGTGTGGTGCCAAGCGCGCAGCAAACACAATGGCTAAGCAACCTGAAGGAGACCATCACACTGCTCGAGCGAGAGCTTGGAAACGCGCCTGCGCTGGCCGTCGATACAGATGCACTCTACACACGTGTCTCGAGTCACCTTTTGGGCTCCCCAGACGAGCCTCGCTCCTTCGCGACCGCTCTGCGGCAGATCTCCCTTGCCTACCCGAATGGCCACTTGCTCGTAGGGGCTGAGGGGCTTTGCGGTACAGAGGCCAACCCGTATGGGGAGCATTCGCGCATAGGCGCCTGCACACAGCCCTACCAAGATCACGCTGTGGTTAGTTACGTAGGCAGCGATAACCCCCTGGGCTTGGTGCCGGGTGATGAGATCGTGGGCATTGGGGGCGCAACCGGGGCCGCAATGATACGCGCTTCGCTGGAACAACCCTTGTGTCACAATGGATCCGCAAGCGTGAGCAACTCGCGCTACCAGGCAGCGACCTCGCTCTTTGCGACCATCGCGGTAGGGGACACTGTGGACATCAAGCACCTGACCGGTGCGGTTGAGACAAAGACCCTTTCGCGTCGCGCCGCTGCCCCCATTGCTTGTCGTGATCCCTTCGGGCGGCCGAGCAATTTCGTGGCGCAAGCGAGCAGCAGGCCCGACGGTGTAGCGGTGATTCGTGTGCCCAGTTTGTACAAGGAGGGCGTGCAACAGCAGCAGGTGTTCGAGGCGACCCGCCAGGAGATTCTTCGCGCGTTCCAGAGCGTGCACTCTGCACACACCATCATTTGGGATCTGCGCGCAAACTCAGGCGGCGCCAGCCATGCGGG
>JAYWGI010000261.1:0-2215 GCA_043779025.1 Myxococcales bacterium | reverse complement strand
CTCGCGTACAGTTCTCGATCGCGCCTTGCTCGATCCGTCGCTCGACGTCACCGTCGCGTTGGTCTCCGAGTTCAACCGCAGCCTGCCAGGCTCTGGTCACGCAACCATTTTGAGCGCCCCGATGTTCGGTCGTTCGCTCGCACGCGGCACCACCGGCCGCATCGCGGACGACGGACGCGTGGCACTTGCTGCAAGCGCCACACTCGCCGTCCCACGGTCTACGTGCGTGAGCTGGTCTATGCCGACGCATCACCCACCGTGATGTACGTTGGCCTTCCCCGTCACGCCGCCGGAGCCCGAGCTTGAAGCTGGCGCCCCTCGCATGGACGCGGACGACGCACGCTGAGAGACGACGCCGCACCAAAGCAAGGAGCCCGAGTCGTTCGCGACCCGGGCTCCTTGCTTTGAGTGCATACTACGCCTTTGCGAATCGCATGCGGTGTACAGGCAAGCCGTCGGCTACCGCGCGATGCTCGCGGGGCGAGCGGGCGCCGTAGGGATTCTCTGCCATGCGGGGTGAATCTGCCGTGTCGCCCGCAGGCTTGAAGAGCCCGCTCTGCATCACATGCTCCTCGTACTGCGCCGCGCGTTCCTCCACGTCTGTCTGGATGTATAGCGCACCCTTGTCGTGCAAGAGCCGGGAGACCTCACGCAAGAACACATCGCCCATAACCAGGCGCTTGGTGTGTCGCTTCTTCCACCATGGATCGGGGAAATGCAGGTAGATCACGTCCAGCACGCCGTCAGGGCCGAGGCGCGGCAAGCTCTCCTTCGCGTCTTCCGCAAACACGCGCGCGCGCCGCCCGTAACCGCGCGCCTTCAGACGATCGTCCACAATGGTGGCCCACTTGCGACGGATCTCCAAGTTAACCATGGCCACGCCGGGGCGCGCCTCGAGGCGCTCGAAGATAAACCCACCGCGGCCTGGTCCGATCTCCATCTCATATCCTTCGCCAGTGGCAAGTGTGTGAATGTCGACGAGCTCGCAGACGCCAGAAACGGGCAGCAATGGCGCGTGGGCGTAGGGGTCGGGCGCGCGCTTCTTGACGGCGGCACTGCCGTCGGGAGGTCCTTCGCTTCGCTCAGGATGACAGCGTGGTGCGTGGCCGTCGGGAGGTCCTTCGCTTCGCTCAGGCTGACCGGGGGGGGAGAGTTTTTTGTCGGGCGTGTGTTGACTCATTGCGCTTCCGGAATGCCAAAGCGTGCGCGATCGGTGCGCACCAGTTCCACGTAGTAGTCGCATGGTTGATGGCTCACGATAGCGCCTGACTCCACCCCGGCCTCGAGCGCGCGCTTGATGTCGCCGATGAGGCGTGAGGGTTTGAGACCGAAGGCCTTCATCATCTCATCGCCCACGCCTGAGGGCAGTGGCGGCACCACCGCGTCCTCCATCGCAAGTGATGCGATACGGCCCGCAAGCGCGTCGAGTTGATCGATGCCGCGCTTCTTCTTCTCGGGCCTCTTGGTGGTGATGTCTGCGCGTGAGAGACATAGCAGGTCGCCCAAGTGCTCACCGATGTCGCGTGTGAAACGCCGCACGGCACTGTCGGTCCAGGATTTGTCATACTGGGCCGCGCGCAAGTGATGCAGCACCAAGAACCGCACGCTGCTCTGCAACGCTTGCTCGTGCCCGAAGAGGCCAAGCCTGCGCTCAAGCTTGTCGAACATGCGGGTGCCCACCTCGGCGTGGCCCAAGAACTGTACCTTCCCGTCGGGGGAAATGCTGCGTGTTTTGACTTTT
Source organism: Myxococcales bacterium (assembly GCA_043779025.1). GTDB lineage: Bacteria > Myxococcota_A > Polyangia > Polyangiales > Polyangiaceae > JAAFHJ01. The sequence goes on along the minus strand of JAYWGI010000261.1, from coordinate 474 downwards.
CCGATGTCGTGGAACAAGGCGCCCCAACGCACCTCCAGCTTACACTCGGCCTGCCGCACCACTTGCTTCGTGTGCTTCCACACGTCTTTGTGGCGCCACTCGCCGTCGCTGAAGTTCACCATCGCTTGCACCTCAGGCAAGAGCGCGCTGAGCACACCCGTTTGCAAAAGCGCGTCCAGCGCGCTCTCGGGGTCGGCCCCCAACATCACGCGATCCAAACGCAGTCGCACCGCGCGAGGGTCGAGCTTGGTCGCAGCCACCAAGTCGGCCGCGATGAACGCGCCCTCGGCCAAAGGGCATGCGGAGAGCTCCGCGCGGCCCTCGGAGACGCAGGCCGCAAACTCCATCGCATCCATGGCCACATCCAAATTTGCGGGGCGTTCTTGTACGGACGAGGCAGACGAGCGTGCGGAGTCAGGTGCAGACATAGCGGGGGTGGAAGGCTATAGCCCAAGGCCAGCAGCGCGTGCAACC
>JAYWGI010000260.1:0-6009 GCA_043779025.1 Myxococcales bacterium | reverse complement strand
CACCACACGAGCAGCCTCGGGCACCACGAAGCAAAGGAACGAGCCCCGCTGCTCCGACGAGGGCGACACCACCAACGGCACGTGGGCCCAATCGCTGCCTTGCAACGCCTCCACAAGCTGCGCGCCAAACGCTTGGGAGCGCCGCTGCACGAGGTCGGGGGAGATCCCTTCGGCGCGCATCCATTGCAGCACGCGGCGCATGCGGTACAAGCCGCTGGGGTCGTAGGTGGCGCCCCAGAACGCGCCTGCAGCAGGGCCGTACACCACCCCAGTTTGCGCATCGCCAAGCGCATCAAAAGCGGCAAACCACCCTGTGTTGCGGGGCCGCAGTCCGTCGGCCGATGGCGGAACGTAGAGGAAGCAGCAGCCCTCACCGCTCATGGCGTATTTGTAGCCGCCAGACATATAGAACACCCGGGTTTGCAGCGCAGCCATGTCCGTCGGGCGCGCGCAGAACCCGTGGTAGCCGTCGACCACCATCATCGCGCCTGCATCGACCGCAACAGTGCAGAGTGCATCCAATGATGGCCATGCATAGCCACTCGAAAATGGCACCTGGCTTAGAAATGCAAGGTCTGCCCCGCCAGCGAGCGCGGCGCTCCAGCGCGCCTCAAAGCTTTCAAATGGCTCGGCCGCCACCTGGGTCCATTTCGCCAAACCATCTTCCACCAAGCGCGCCATCTGCCGCGAGAACGAATGAAACTCTTGGTCGCTAGAGACCACATGAGGGATGACATCGTGAGACAGGCAACTGAGCAAACGCAGCACAAACTCGTGGGTGTTTGGAGCGAAGACGAAACGCTCTGACGCCGAGACATTCAAGAGCGAGGCAAGCTCGGCACGCAATTCGGGGATCACTGCACCATACACGTGATCCCACTTGCGGTCCGACTTGGCTGCAGCCACTTCCCACGCCTCCACGTGCCCTTCAAAGGACACGTCAGGCCAAAAGTGATGGCTGTGTGCCGCGAAGTGCAGCGTATCGCCGTGCGCCTTGAGGGACCGCGAGAAGTGGGACTTGAACGTTTGTTTGTTAGACATCAGAACCTCAGTGCGAGCTCCACGCGCACGCCCTCGTAAGCAGGAACCGTGCGACAAATTCCGTTGAGGCAGCGCAGACCACCCTGCTGCTGCCCGGCGAACACACGCACATTACTCTTCTCGTCCAAGCGGTACAACGCGCCTCCGTTGAGGTACCACTCGGGCTGCCCGGCCAGCGTGAGGTACTCCACGCCTTGAGAGATGGACCACTTGGGTGCAATCTTGAGTGCGGTATAATGAAACCCCTGGCGCCATGGTTCGGGCACCACCTCGCCGCTCACATCTTGCAGGTTCTCATCATCCTGAAACCTGAGGCGGTGCCGGCCGTTCATCTCAAGCGCGTAGTTTCCGGAGAGATGCACGTTGACGGTATAGAGCAAGGCCTTCTCCGTGTAGTACACGGTTCCATCGCCGCGATGATCGTCGCGGACATTGACCCATGCGTACACATGCGAGCGGTCCGTGTTCCAGCGGTACTCGGTGCCAAGCGTGAAGTCCCAGACATGGTTCGCCGCGCGCTCGCCCTCGATACTGCCGCGCACCGAACCGCTGCGGTCGCAGCCGGTTCCTGGTTGCTCGGACGTGGTGCGCGTGTAGGCCGCCGCGCCGTACACCAGAAGCCTATCGGTAGCGTTCACGTCGCTGCGGTAGCGCACACCGGTGGCACACGCGTTGAAGTTTCCGAACATGCTGTCGGCGGTGATGGGCTCCGCGGTGGGGAGCTGCGAATAGGTGACACTCGCAAGTTCGGGCGCGTAGCGAGAGGACACTGCCGCCATCAGCGGGTAGTAGTTTCGGTAGCTCTTAAGCTCCACTGTGTGGGACGTCTTGCCGAAGCGCGCGTTGGCGGTGGCGTAAAGCGCGGAGCCGTCTGAGTCGCGGTCGCGACGCTCTTGCTGCCGGCTCTGCAGCGCGACCTCCATATAAGCGCGTCCCCACTCTCCCAAACGAGTTAGCTCAAGCGACTGCCCAATGTTGAGCGTCTGCCGGGCTTCTGCGTTCGGCGAGCCGCTGAGGGTGCCGCTCAGATATCGCTCCGCATCCGCGGCATCGCACGTGCCAAAAGGCGTATCAAAGGCCCCCGCTCGGACTGCACCTGCGGCGTCATACGCAAAGGGCGCGCAGCGGTACACCGACGCCACACGCGTCCCCGACACCAGAGCCGTGCCGCGCCCCGCTGTGACCTCAGCGCCAAAGATGCGATCTGCACCAAACACGGGCGCCGAGGGCCCGGTGTTCGCCCCTGCAGGCTTGGTGAGCATGAGCGAGCGACCGGAGGCTTCATCCACACGCGTAGGGTTTGCCATGCCGGCCACGAGCACAACGGCAATGGGGTCATTTCTGTAGCTAAGCTTGAGGCCGCGCACGCTGGTGTCCACGCCAAGCTCATCAAGCTTACGCATCGAAAGCGTGAGGCCGCGGCCGAACTGCACGTAGGCGTCGCCCGCCGTGACCTCCCAGCTATCCTTCTTATAGGAAGCCCAAAGCTTTGCAGGATACACATTGTCCAAGAAGCGCGACTGTCCGTCGGCCACAATAGGAGTCTTCAGTTTGCTGTCGAACAAACAGCCCGCGCAAAAGTCGCGATCAGCGGGGCGCGACCAGTACACTGCGGCGTCCAAGCGAAGTCCTGCCGTCCACGGTCCGTTTGTGGCCTGCACATTGAGTCGGTTCACCCATTGCCCCCAGCCGTGGTCGCGCACAGGGAGTGGCCTACGCGCATCGAAACGCTGCGAAAAAATGCTCGTTTCCGTTACATCGATGGTGAGCGGCTTGCCCGCCAACTTCCCTGCGTCGTAGGCCTGAGCGGCAGGGGCGATGCTCATCCCCAAGGCCGAGCCCCAACACAGGCCAGCCCCTACGCGCCGCCCAGACCTCATGGCTCCGCGAGCAGTGCTTTGACTTCCGCCTCAAGCGCGACTTCATCGCCGGCGTTGTATCCTACACGCACATGACGCACGCGACCACGCCGGTCGATAAGCACGGTGACGGGCGCATCGCTCTTTGGATTGTAGACTGCACGTACCGAGGAATCCTCGTCGAGCCAAACGGAAAAGCTGAGCCCGTTGCGCTGCACAAAGGCGGGCACATCCGAAATCGTATCGGGGCCATCCACGGCCACCGCGATGACCTCAAGCCCGCGGGCTTTCTCGCTCTGGTACATCTTCTGCAGGTGAGGGAATTCAGCCTTGCACGGGTCGCAAAAAGTTCCCCAAAAGTTGAGGAGAATCACTTTCTTCCCCAAAGAGTCCGAAAGCCGCACCGTGCGGCCACCGAGATCGTGAGAGACGACATCGGTGGCCGCGTGTCCCCGCAGTGCCGAAGGTGACTGCACGGACTGCGCCGAGCCTGAAGCGCCACCGCAGCCCAAGAGTGCCAAGCCCAGGAATGTAGCCCCGGCCGAACGACGCAGTATCGTCATGGCGCGCTTTACTGCGCGAGAGGCGCGTTGTCTTTCTGCCATGCGGACCAGTCCGCGGCCTGCTTGCTCACGTGGCCCCAGACGTCCTGCGCCGAGCCTACGTCGGCCTCCAGAATCTCCATGCTGCGCGCGTCGATGATGGCGTTCCACGGCATGGCGGCTGCGGAGAAGAACGCGCCCAGCGATTCGGCGCCACTGTCCAAGAACAAGGGTGAGGGCGTCTTGTGCGCTTTATACCACGTGGTCAAGTCAACCAAGGTCGAGGGCGTGCCAGGGTTTTTGGATTCGATGATGGCCGTGAGCCACACCACACCTGCGTCTTTGAGCTGCTGAATGCGTGGGGTAATCGCGTTGGCCTCGGCGTGGCACACGCTGCACCACACACCGGCCGCCTGAATAAAAATGAGCTTGTGGGTACGCGACTCAGGGTCGAAGAACTGCGCCATGCTGATGCGCGTGACGGGGTCAGCCGGGTTGCCCGACATCACTCCCTTAAACGCGAAGTTCTGCAAACGGCTGCCAGCAACGGTCGCGCTCGGTGCACCACGCGGTGCGATGCCAATCTTGGTGCCGGGGTACACGACGCCATAGGGGTTCTTGTCTGCGCCGTCGGTCCCGGGGATCACGACCACGGACGAGTCGTCCCCTGTCCCGGGTGTCGTGCCGGTGCTGCCGTCTGGCGTGGCCGACGGGATCGCGGCGCTGGTTCCACTGCCGCCTCCGGAAGAACATGCAAACACCACGGACGCCGACGTGAGAGACAGGGCTGAAAGCATTTTCTTGGACATCATGATGGGTTCCTCCGGGTGCACACGCGTGCTAGGGGCTTTACGCTCGTGTGTACGCTTGTGTGACGCAAAATTCTATCGCGGGGATCCCAATGCTGTCGAAATCCAAAACCTGGTCCGTAGCGCTTGCTTCCCTCATCGGAGGAATAGGTTTTGTGGCTGCATGCTCCAGCACCCCTTCCGGAACCAGCAACACCGTGAATGGCGCGTTGGATTCTCGTGCTCCCGCGCTTACCGACGCGGCCGTGGAGCCACAAGCACCACGGGCGTGCACAACACAGGCTGAATGCGGCGCGGGCAGCTACTGCAAAGGCGACAAGGCATTGGGCGGGAGCTTCTGTGCAAAATACACGGGGCCGAGCGTAACGGGCGCAGGGCAAACGGGCGCCTTCTGTGATGCCGACAAGGGCTTCGAAAACCCCGATTGCGACGGCGCCAATAGCTTCAAGTGCTTTGGCGTGAGCCCCAGCGACGCCAATGCGACCTGCGCGCTCTACGACTGCAAAGCCGATACCGATTGCGGCCCGGGGCGCTTTTGCGGCGCCGTAAATACGACGCCCAGCGTGGCAAGCATCACGCGCGTTCCGGGCGAAACGGTGAAGGTTTGCCAGACCACGGCCTACTGCGGCGCGTGCGTGACCGACATCGATTGCGCGCCCCGAGGCGGCGAGGCCGGCCGCTGCGTCGCCGACGAGAAGGGCGCTAGTTACTGCACCTATTCGTGCACCAAAGACACCGAGTGCGCGCTCGATGCGCGCTGCGCCCTTTACGCCGACGGCACCAGCGCGTGCATCCCCTACGCGGGCGTCTGCAAGGGCGACGGAAGCTTGTGCTCGCCGTGTGCCGCAGACAGCGATTGCACCAACGGAGAGTGCTTGCGCGCTGAGTACTCGACCGAGCGCTACTGCAGCCAGAAAGTAGCAGTATGCACAAGCAGCAGCGCCTGCAGCGCGGAGATGAGCACCACCAAAGCGCGTCCGAACTCCGCCAGCGTCTCCCAAGGCTGCACAGACAAAGCGGGCGGCTCGATTCCCCAAAACCAGTGCATCGGCTTGGTACAGCTAGGCCGCGACAACTCCGGGAAACCGCAGCTTATCCCGGGCTGCTGGACCCGCCGCCGCCGCTAGTGGCAGCATGGCGTCGGACTGCAATGACGCGCTACTTGCATTTGCTGGCCTGGCATGTCGTCCCCATTGCCGCAAATGCCGCAGTTCCGACCGTCCCGCGCGAGAGACGCGCAGCCCGTTTTTGGGCATATCACTTCGTCAGCGAATGCACATTTTGGAACACCATTTTTGCATTCCGATGCGGCGATTCCACACGCACCGCAGTTGTACAACGAGGATCGCAAGTCGAAGCACTCCGCTACCGTGTAGTCTGCAGAAAATCGTCGATCTGCGTGGGTACAGTTCGTACGACTATCGGGACACAGCCTTGCGCCGCCTTTGCACTTTCCGGGAACGCCTTCGACACCGCCCTGCGAATTCAGCGTCCTATCGCGGTATTGAAAACCATCACACGCACCGCAGTGGCCTGGGTCGACATCCAAGTACGTGCATGTTGCATCCGGTGCGAAATTGGCGACCGCGGGACACTCCACACACGCCTCCACCACCACGCTTGCAACCGCCTTGCGACCATCTCCCACCGTTGTCGTGCTGCTGGTCGCGCCAGGCACTTCGAACACAAGCTCAACCGGTGCGTCCGCATTGGCATCCACGTCGAACGTGAGCGCCCAGGGGCCAAAGCTTGCGCCTC
>JAYWGI010000259.1:0-2220 GCA_043779025.1 Myxococcales bacterium | reverse complement strand
GTCTGTTTGGCGCCTCCGATGCGCCCGTGTCGAGCAGTCAGATTCGGGCGGCCTTGAACGATAGCGACGTCGCTCGCGCAGCCCTGATGCTTGGCCGTCCGCACCGCATCCGTGGGGTGGTGGCGCATGGCGATGCCAAGGGGCGCGAACTCGGATTCCCTACCGCCAACATTGCAGAATACACGGAGATGCTCCCGGCTCATGGTGTCTACGCCGCACGAGCCACGGTGGCGGGGCGCACGTGGGATGCTGTTTTGAACATCGGAGTACGGCCGACCGTGGGTGGGCGCGAGCTGCGCGTCGAGGCACATTTGCTCGATGCCTCGTTGGATCTGTATGGTCAGGAGATGGCATTGGATTTGCTCAAGCATCTACGTGCAGAGCAGCGATTTGACTCGCTTGATGAGCTCAAGGGGCAAATCGCACGCGACGTGGAACAGGCGCGAGCAATGACAAGGAGTGGTACATGATAACCCGCGTAGAGCTTGAGGGGATGGGGCGCGAAGCCTTGATTGGGCTCGCCGCCTCGATGGGGGTTGCCAATGCGCGGGCGCTGCCGCGGGCCGATCTTGCGGATGAGATTTTGCTTCGCAGTGGCGGAGAGGCGCGTGTGTCGCGCGGCTTGTTTGGTCTGGCGCGCGACTTGCTCTCGCGGGTGGTGGAGCGTGGTCTGCACTTGCCCAATGCGGCGGCCCTTGCAGATGCGGCCGCCGCGGTGCCGCGCCGAGCCGTGGTCTATGCTCGCGTTACTCCGTCCCCCTCTGAAGGCTCCACGGAGCTCGCAGAGGGGGACGTATCCACCAGCGCGCCGCCCCCGCCGGAGGAGATGCCGGGCACGCCTGCGCCGGAGCGCAATGAGATCGCAACCGTCACGCTCGCAAGCATTTATGCAAGCCAAGGCCATGTAGACCTGGCCCTCGCCACGGTCGAAAAGGTGCTTTCAGCTAAGCCGGATGACGGCGCGGCTCGTAGCTTGCGCGCACACTTGCTGGGCGCGCCGCTGCACGTACCCGCATCGCTCTGGCTGCAGCGCACGGCCACCGGGATGCGCGTCGAGTGGAACGTAGGACAGACATCGGACGCGCTCGCTGTGCTTCGATGGGTGTGTATTGCACCGAATGGTCTCAGTCCCATACGCACCTTGTCCGAGCGGGTCGTCTCGGCCCGCGGATCCATGGAGATGCAGCTGCCTTCGCGCTTCGTGGTGCATGCCGCCATCGGCTTGGGGGAGGCAGAGGGCTTCGTCTCACGAGCCCACGCGTAGCGTTAAACCAGGTCTAACGCGTAGCCGCGATCGTTGTAGGCTTTCACCGCCACCGATTTGCGCAGCTCGTCGTCGTTGTCGTTCAGTGAGTGGAGCTCCGCCCGAATCTCTGCAATGGCGCCGCGTACGTAGATGCGCGTCAGGTCGCGCTCCCGGAGCGAGCCCTGCTTGCCATGTGTCCGTGCAGCATGTCGTGCGCGCGCCACGCACGCAATGGCCGCATACAGCGCCACCGCTGATCGCGCGACGCGTCGCTGAACGAATTGCACCTCGACGATGTCTTTGCCGTAGCGCTCGGATGCCAGCGCCGTGGCCTCGGCGAAGGTGGCGCACAAGTCGCGCAAGTGTGCCTCTTCCTGCGTGAATTCGTCGTCGACGTCGCTAGGCAGCGCTTTGCGCCAGAGACCTCCGGCCAAGCTCTCAACACGGGCCACCAACTGCGCATTTAGGCCCTTGGCGACTACGGGGTTCGCCGATTCGATGAGCGAAATACCAAGAGATGATCGAAGTACATCCACCGGGCCACCGATGCTCAAGTAACCCATGGCCTCCCTGTAGACCGCGCCGAAATCTGAAGTCGTGCGATAGGCGTCTCCCGAGGCGAGTGTAAAGCTCAGCGTGGTGAGACGCAGCAAGGTATCGGCCGCCATGATCTTGCACGCGGTGCTGTCGAGCGCAGAGTCGGCGTCGCCAGGAAGCCCGGGCGCGCCCGAGGTCGCATAGACCACGGACTCGAGCGCGTAGGTGAGCGCGAGCGCGCTTGCAACGCGATCGCGCACCATGCCGAGTTCGCCCACTGTTCGGCCAAAGGAGCGCCTGGAGCCGGCGCGCTCTACCATCAAGTCTACGATTCGCTTCGCGATTCCGAGGCATGCCGCCGATACATACACGCGGCCTTCGCTCATCCCGCGAAGCGCGACGCGCCGGCCGTCACCGCGCGCGCCCAGCATGCTCCC
>JAYWGI010000258.1:0-2225 GCA_043779025.1 Myxococcales bacterium | reverse complement strand
TTGCTGCTGCCGGAGGTGCCCTCACTCGTAGGGTTTGCCCTTGTCGCCGCGGTGCTTGCTTGGGTGGTCTCCGCGTTAGGTGAGCGCAAGCACATGCTAATTGCGGTGCTCCGCGGTGTGCACGCGCTGATTGCCGCGGGCGTACTGATGGCGTTGCTCGTTGTGGGCGCCAAAGAAATTCGGCATGTGTTGCACCCCACGCTCGGCGAGGACCACGTGTCCTTAGGCTTCGGAATGGACCGCCGCGTGGACGAGAAAGTGGCCTTGAACCTGGAGGATACCGACGGCTACGCGAGCGAAAACAAAGGTGGAGCTGCGGTGACGTTGGGCGCCCAAGACATGCAGCAGGTACCTCAGGCGTCACCGGTGCCACCTACCCAGACGGCAGCACCAGAGCCCAACGCATACGCCGAGGACTCAACGTCACGTAGGAGCCGCCTACAGGACGCGCGCAGCTTCGGCGCAATCGGCCTTCTGAACTCGGACGCCGCGCCGAGAAAATCTGCGAACTACAACAACTGGACACAGGACCCCAATGCGGTGGTTCAGGCGGGGCCAGGCCTTCCTGCGTGGCGCGCCAACAGCCCTCTGGTGTTTGGCTGGACGGGCACGGTAGAGCGTGCGCGCAGAGCACATGTCTTTGCCGTGGGCCCGCTGGGTACGAGCCTGTTTGGCGCCATGCGAATTGTCGCCTTGATCGCGCTAGCGCTTTGGGTTTTTCCTCGCCGTTTTGCTGCGGCCCTGCCCGCCGTATGGCGCGCGCGCTCGTTGGGCTTGTTGCCATTGGGCGTCGTCTTCGCCATGGTTATGGCGCCAGAATTGGCCAAGGCCGACCTGCCAAGCAAAGAGTTGATCGATGAGCTGAGGGAGCGCATTTCTGCCTCGTCTGCCAAGGCCTCGTCGGACACGGACAGCGCGCTGGTCGCCCTTAACGGCGACAGGCTTACGCTTCGTTTGCGGGTGTACGCCACGGGTGCGACCTCGGTTGTGTTGCCGCAAGTTAGCCCCTGGACGCTCGTGCGCGTCACGCTCGATGGCAAGCCCGCGTCTGCATTGAAGACGACCCAAGATGGCGACCCTACCAGCGATGACGCGAGTGACGATATCCGTAGCCAAGTGGGGCTTGGCGCACATGACCTTGTACTTGAGGGGCTGCTCCAGTCGGGTGCCACCAGTGTAGAGATCGGGTTTGGCGCGCGCGCGCCTCACCACGTGTCTATTGAGTCGCCAGGATGGGCCGTGGACGGTGTCGCCCCGTCCGGTCACAGCGCGTCGTCCGTGCGCCTGACGCGTGCAGTCGCGTCCTCACCCCCCCCAAGTCACGGTTACGATCTCGCGCGCTCTGAGTGGCCTAGCTTTCGTATCGAACGCACGCTCACGATGGGCCTTACCTGGACTCTGCATACGGAGGTCTCGCGGCTCTCTCCTGGGTGTGCTGCGCGATTTCGAATGCGCGCGTTCCCGAGGGAAACCCCGCTTTCGAGCGATGCCGTGACGCTCACCGGCGATTCGATTGCAATGACCGTTCCGAGCACGGGCGCGGCCACCTGGGACTCGTTCATTCCGGCCGAAGCTGGTGTGCTCAGGCTGGTCGGAAGCGGGGATGGCCTATCGTTCGAGACGTGGAAGTTCGTGCCAGCGCCGCAGTGGGATCTGGTCGCAAAGAGCATGGCGGCAAGCCTGGCTCAGAAAGATGCACCATACATCTATTTGCCTTGGCCAGGGCAGACCTTGGAGCTTGAAGTCCGTGCGCTGCTTGGAGCTCCTGGCGCCTCGCTAAGCATCGAGTCGTCGGAGCTGCGCGCACGCCCAGGTGCGTCAGGAACAGACTTCGACCTGAGCCTCAACCTGCGCACCACGCGCGGGGCCAGCCACGTGATCGACCTGCCTCCGGGCGCTGAGGGCGTGAGCGTAACGGTGCAAGGCCGTGATGCGTCCGCGAGTGCATCCTCGTCCGTGTCGGGGCGTTCGGTGCACTTGGTTCTCACGCCCGGCAAGAGCCAGTATGTTGTGCACTTTCGAACGCCGCAGTCGTGGTCGCCGTGGTGGTCCGCGCCTACGATAGACTTGCATGCGCCCAGCACCAATGCGCGCCTGGTGGTGGAAGGGGTGGGGCAACGCTGGGTGTTCGGTGCGTGGGGCCGAGGGCTCGCGCCTATCGTGCTTTTTCTCGGTATTTTGATTGGGGTGTCGGCGCTCGCGTGGGCGCTCTCCAAGTACCGAGC
>JAYWGI010000257.1:0-6050 GCA_043779025.1 Myxococcales bacterium | reverse complement strand
ACGTGAGTTCCTCGGAATCGAAGGGGGCCTCTTTGGTCATCATGAGGCGACGACGCTGGAGCGCGTGAGGGTGCGTAAGCGCATAGCCGTCGCCGCGGCGCACGACGCGTGCAAGGTTTCCTACGGCCACGCCCTCAGCGCGCCCGGCGGTCATGAAGACCACCTGATCTACACCCAACAATTCATGCGACGAGGCCGCAGCGATGAGCTTGGCCGTCACGTCTGCGGCGGCCACCTGTGGGGCGACCATGTCGTATCCGCGACGAACTGGGCCGACCAGCGCGCCGCGCTCAAGCACATCGGACGTTTCAATAATGGTGGCCCGAACAAGTTTTTTTTGCTCGTCGACACCGCGCACCTTGAGTGCGGCCTGCAGCGTAATCACCGTGCCTAGGCCTTCACGGCGCACGGTGCGGTACACGCTCAGTGTTTCCGACTCCTTGGGCAGCTCGCCGGAGTTCCATGCAACATACACAGTCTCACCCGAGCCCAAAAACATGTGCTCATCGGGGGAGCCCACGACGGTACCCTGAGGCCCCATCTCTCCATCCTCTACGTAGGCATAGTTGCGCACGTAGACGGAGCCTTTGGTCGCATGCGCACGGCGATCCGCGTAGCGCTGCCCAGCGCCCATACTTTTTGATTCCGCGCGAACAGACATCGTGCCGTCGCTCAACCGCAACTTGGTACCAGGCTCGATCAGGTGGGGGTTCTTGATGCTCGGGTTCAGCGACCAAACCTTGGGCCATACCCAGGGATTTCCCAATCGGCGCTCACAGATCTCCCAGAGCGACTCCCCCTTTTGGACCACGTGCGCCTCGGGCGCATCCACGTCAGCGGCGCCCTTGGGCCTATCTACAAACACGGGAGGAACCGATGCGGGTGCGGCCGCCGGCACCGCAACCGGGGCTGCAACTGGAGGTGGGGCGGGAGCGCCAAATGGATCGGGGTAGGGGGCCGCCGCGATGTCGGCGGCCGGCTTCATCGCGTCGTCTTGAGCGCGGGCCAATGCGGGCGAGACCGCAGATGCGAGACCGACGAGCGCAAGGATCCGGCAGGCAGTTGTTTTCATCGGCTCACTCCCTTTACGTTGACGCGCGGCGCGCGCGATCGCCACATCTTTGCAGCGGCAGAATCTGGAAACTGTTTGAGTAAGATGACCGCGGCTTCACGCTCGGCTACGGCGTCGCGCAAACGCTCACTCGCGAATGCAATTTTGAGCCAGGAATCTGCGGCCTTTTTTCCTTGCGGGAACAACGCAAGTCCGCCGCGCCACACCGTGCGCGCGCCTGCGAAATCGCCCTTCGCATACGCGCACTCGCCGCGCCAATAGTGTGCGTTGCCTACAAGTGTATCGTCGGGGAAGCGCGCGATCATTCGAAGCAGCGCCTGATTGGCTGCATCGTATTCACGAGCTCGGAGTCGCGAGATCGCAGACGCATAGAGCTCAGTGGCACCTTCGATTCGGTGTGCTGCCAGCGGTTCCGATAACGTCGGGGTAGGCGCAACTTCACGTAGTTGCGGGGGGTCCACAGTGGGCGACTCGTCATCCGGGCGGAGCACCATCCGCTCAAGCACTTGTCCGTCGCGCACCTCCGAGGCCGCCGCGTGCGCGGGGAGCGAGAGCGCGTAAAGCGCGCTAAAAAGCCCAAGGGGTGCGCACCAAGGCGCAAGGCTGCTGGGATAGGAAAACACCTTAGCGCCGATAATCGCAGTGCCGCGGTGCCACGGCCAAGTTTCACTCGTCAGGCTGACGAATCACGCGCCAACCCGGGGGCAGCTTGGAGGGCCGTGGCTCCGGCAACGTGTCGGGCGCGGAGTCGCCAAACAGCGAGGGTGGCGGCGGCGGTAGGGATCGCAACTTGGTGGCCGCGGCTTTCTTTTTTGCGGCAGGCTTGACCTTGGTCGCCTTCGTTTTGGGCGCTCCGCTGATGATCCCGTCGGCCGGGGCAACGGCGTGCAGCCCATTGCGGGCAGGCTTCTTAGTCGATGGGCCCGAAAGCTCACCAGGCACATCGTTCGTCCAAAATCCGGTCTCTCCGGTGTCCCGCAGAACCATCTGAAACACAGCCGTCCAAGGCACATAGCACCAGTGAGGAACGCGCGAAAAACTGAGCGTGCAAGCGACTCCCTCCTCGGTCACGGCCAAGTCGTTGATGGGCACAGGCATATTGAGACCGATGTCGAAAGCCAAGTCCGGCCGCCGGCGAAACGCATCGGGGACAACCACATCCATCACGCGCGGGTCGAAAAACAAAGTCACCACACCACGGGAGAGCATGAGCTCAAAAAGCTCTTTTTTGCTTGGGTGGCGGGACGGGAACGCGGACCCGCATCGAGGACATTCCAACATAAGCGCCCCCTGCTCCACCCCGAATGAAAGCCCACACTCTGGGCATGTTGCCTGCGACATGCGCGAGAGAGTCCTACGGAAGACGCGTTGTGGTCTACACCTTTCACGATCCATGCGCATCACGCTTGCTGTTCCTCCCCAGCCCAATGTGGCTCCTGCGGGCGTCTTCGACGCTTACGCTTGGTGCAAGTCGGACACCCTGCAAGTGCTGCTCCCCGACACCGGGCTAGCGCCAGGTCTTCCCCTCGCCGCGGACAACCCTCCCGGGTTTGCGTTTGTATTTCATGGCGCGCACCTCGGGTTGCCGGCCGAGCCCGGCGAACTCCACTTGCCGGGGCTGCTGTGGCCTGGGTCCATGGTGCTCGCGCCCTACGCCATCGACGATGCGACGGATGGCCTCTATGAGCACAAGACTGCACCAAGAACAGTATTTTTGCTCGCCGTTACGCGTTTTGACGCCCTGTATTGGGGCCTGCACGACTGGTGTCATTTTCACAACCACGGCCCCTTTGTCGAGCGCGCATGGACGGAACTTTGTTGCGACGTCGCGGCGCTCGCGTGGCTGCGCCTCAACCGGGCAGCACTTGGGCTTCAGGCCTCTAGCCTCAACGAGCTCGTCCAAAGTGCACATCAGCTTAGCGCTCAACGGTTTGCGGACGGAGGCGTGTTTATAGAAGCGTGGGAACACTTCTTGCCGAAATAACGCTGCCGTGTACTTGACGGACCGCGGAGGGCGCGGGACCATGAGGGATATGACGTCGCACCCTCCCTCCTATCGCAGCACGAGCCTTCCGCCGCTCGAGGAGGAGTCGACCTGCATCACCACGCTGTCGCAGATTGAAGGGCTCCGACCTAGTCTGAGCGCGCTCACCCCCTGCTTCACCATCATTCAAGGGCCAAGCACGGGCGAGATGCACAAGCTGCCGCCGGGCGAGACCATCCTCGGGCGCTCCCAGCAGGCAAGCATTCGTGTGAACGACGACGGCATCTCGCGCAAACACATTCGCGTGTGGGTCGAGGGCGCCAACGTGGACATCGAAGACTTGGGTAGTGCGAACGGTACCTTCATCGACACCAACCAGGTCATGAAGCGGCGCCTCAAAGACGGCGACAAGATTCGCCTAGGCACGACCACGGTGCTTAAGTTCTCGTATGCCGATTCGGTAGATGCGAACTTTCAGGAGCAAATGTACGAGGCTGCGCTACGCGACGCGCTTACCAAAGCCTTTAACAAGAAGTACTTCTTGGATCGCTTGGAGAGCGAATTCGCCTTCGCAAAGAGACATCGCACCCCACTGTCGGTGATCATGATCGACATCGACTTCTTCAAGAAGGTGAACGACACCTACGGGCACCTCGCAGGCGACGCCGCACTTGTTTCGGTGGCCAAGGCCGCGGGCTCGCTGGTGCGAACCGAAGATGTGTTTGCGCGCTACGGCGGCGAGGAATTTGGCATCGTGTGCCGCGGCACCTTGGGCCGCAACGCGGCCATCTTGGGCGAGCGCGTGCGCTCGGCCGTAGAGCGCCATGTGTTTGTCTGGGAAGGTCAGCGCATTCCGCTCACTGTGAGCGCGGGCGTGGCCTGCTTCCCCGAGTACGCCGCCAACACCGAGCTTGAGCTGTTGGGCCGCGCGGACGAGGGCCTTTACGCGTCCAAACATGCTGGGCGCAACCGCGTCACCGTGCTCTAACCCGCCACCTGATGTCGGAGTCCGCACACACCTCGGGGCACGGCAACGGCCACGTAGTTCAGTCGCTATCGATCAACCTGGCCATTGCAGCGATAAAGACTGCAGCAGCCCTGGTGACCGGCTCGGGCGCCATGATGGCGGAAGCGCTGCATTCGTTCTCCGACACAGCAAATCAGCTACTTCTGTTGGTCGGGCTGCGCCAAGCCAAACGCGAGGCAGACGAACAGCACCCCTTTGGCTATGGCCGCGCCCTGTACTTTTGGTCGTTCCTCGTGGCGCTCATGTTGTTTCTCGGCGGCGGCGTGTTCTCGGTCTACGAGGGCATGCACAAGCTGTCGCATCCCGAGCCCGTCGAGTACCCTGCCCTTGGCCTCGGCGTTTTGGGCATAAGCCTCCTGCTCGAAGGCACCGCGGTACTCTCCAACCTGCGCGACATGAAAAAGCGGCGCGCGGGCAAACCGCTGTGGGCCTATCTCAAGGACACCAAAGACTCGGACCTTGTGGTGGTGTTTGCCGAGAATGCGGCCGCCGTCTTCGGGTTGCTGTTTGCAATGTCCGCATTGGGCCTGGCGTGGACCACCGGCAATGGCCAATGGGACGCCGCGGGATGCATGGCGGTAGGTCTGGTACTCATCGTGGTGGCCGGCTTTTTGGCTATCAAAATCCATTCGCTCTTACTGGGCGAGGCGGCCGACAGCAGCATCGTACACGCGGTGGAAGCGCACGCGCATTCGTTCCCCGAAGTGCTTCGCGTGATTCATGTGCGTGCCGTGCAACAGGGGCCAGGCGAGGTACTCGTGGCCGTCAAGCTGGCTGTGACGCCCAGCATTTCATCCCATGCACTCTGCACGCTTATCAATGACTTCGAAGCCAAGCTTAGGGCAGAGCACCCAGAGGTAAAGTACTGCTTCGTAGAGCCCGACACGCTCCGAGCTTGATGCGCCGCTGGATTCTCTCCACGGTGTTTCTCGCCTGTGGCGTCTCTTGTGGCGGCGCAAGGCACGTGACGGTGAACCAAAGCAGTTCGTCGTCTGGACACCGAGACGACGTCCGCTGGGTTCGTCTCAGGGTGAGCGACCAGTTGTGGGAGGTAAGCGCGACCTACATCGCCCCCGTAGCACTCGACGAGGCGGCACGGCTCGCGCGGGAGTACGACGCCGACCTCCCTACGCCCGAGCTCGTCGATGCGATATGGCATGAGGCAGACCTAAAGCTTGCGCCACAGCCTCGGAGCCACGACGGCACCGCCCAAGCCATGGCCAGCGAGCACGTCTACCAAGAACAACAGATACGCATTGATCAACAAGTGAATGGGCGCGCCTTTCGTCTGCTCGCAGGTTCACACAAAGACGTCGTACGCGACCCGGCGACCGGGCGCCTAGGGCTCTATGGTTGGCATCAACCAAACGGCGTCGTAATCCAACCGCTCTACACGGGCCACCGACACGACTGGATAGACTACAGCCAGGGGCTACGCCTCTGCAGACGCGTTCTGGCCAAGTGAGCGATATCCCGATGTTTCAGAGCCCGCCGATGGCTCCAGTCCCCTGACCGGGGTCTGGCGACTATTTGTCGCGAGCGCCGGGAGGCCCGGCTGTCAGGGGACTAGACTTTGGTCGGGGGGCCCCGCTCCCCGCGCTTTTGTATGGAAAAATCGCGCCCCCTGGAAAATCCGCTCCCGCGGACTTTGCTAGTGCTTCGACCCCGGTTTGGTACCCAAACTCCGGTCGAAGCACTAGTCATTCTGCATGAGGCCGCGTACGACTCCACCTTCGATGCGCACGTTCCAGGCGGACGGCGCCTTGGGCAAGCCGGGCATGGTCATGATGTCGCCCGTGATGGCCACCAGGAATCCGGCGCCCGCAGCGAGGCGAAGCTCACGCACATGCACGACGAAGTCGGTGGGGCGGCCATAACGTTTGGGGTCGTCGGAGAGCGAAAGCTGCGTTTTGGCGATGCAGACCGGGAGCTCGCCGTAGCCTTGCGCGCGTATCTCCTCCAAACTC
>JAYWGI010000256.1:0-6088 GCA_043779025.1 Myxococcales bacterium | reverse complement strand
CGGAGGCGCATTGTCCAGTTCCGAGCAGTTCGCACTGAAAACTTCGGGCCGCGAGAGCCGGCTTCCTACGATGCGCTTGCTGATGCGAATCCTCCCCTACCCCAAGCCATCTGAGTCTCGCGCCGATCAAGCTGTCACACAGGCATTGGCCCGGGAACCGTCTACCCAACGATGGATCTCTCTGCTGAGCACGCTGTCGGTGCCTCATGCCAGCTGGCAGCCCGCCGAACGAGCGAACACCGTCCGTATGCTTGCGGAGGCGCACGACGCCGCAATGACCGACGGCCGCACTTTTTTGCGTATGGGCGACGGCAGCGTAGAGCTGTGCATTGATCGCAGGGGCGAGAGCACGCTGTACAGCGCCTACGACGTAGGCGCTGTGCCACGCGTCTACGCCTACGAGGTGGACCCAGCCCCCAAAGCGCGTCGCTCTACGCGGGGCAAGCACACACCCCACACGGTCAGCACGGGGGCACGCAATCACGGAGAGATAAGTGCAATATGCATGTTGCGTGAGGCCGCCGGAGAGCGCGCCGCTCGCGGAGCCGAATTCGCAGATCTTCAGGCTGTGCTCTTTGAGGGCAGCACGGGACTTCAGATCGCTGAGTGCCAGTGGGCCAGCGCCCAGTGCCGCCCCTTCTTGGTAAGCGAAGGCCTCATCGGCTCGGCCGAATCCGTGCTCGATGCCGTGGAACGCGGCGTGGGCCGCAGCATCCTTGTGGAGTTTGGCGACATGACGTTGCAGCTGCGGGTTAGTCGTACAGGCGGCCTCGCGATGCGTGCAACGAGCGAGAGCGGCATGCCCACCGATCTCGCGCCATGGCAGACCGTGAGCAGCGACGTATGGGTGAGCCTCTGCGCTCGCTTTGCCCGCCGCATCAGCGCGCTCCTTGCCAAGGTCCGTCCGGCCCAGGCGCGCAATCTGCGCGTGACACGCCTGCGCAGGCGTGCGCGCATCGCGAGCGTGCGCGCAAAGCTGCTCTTCCGAACCGAGTCCGTCGTGAACGATCGCCCAGATGACTACCGCCCCAATGCCGGAGCGGCGCCTTCGCTCGCGCGCGCAACGGAGCGCTCCAGCGAGAGCTTTTCACTCACGCCGCGGCGCCTTTCCTACACCGAACGCTGGCGCGCGTTGGTGCCCTCGATGGATCTGCGCGGGACTTTTGTGGCAGGTGAAAAGCTGGTCTTGAGCTCCGCCACCGAGACCTACGCCCTGGACCGAAGCACCGGAGAACTTGTATGGCGCACTCGGCTACCGCGCGGCATGTCCATCGCAACGCCGCGCGGCCTTATCCGTCAAGCGAGCGATGGGCAGGTCGTCGTGGTCGACGTTGAGACGGGCAAGGTCAAGCTGCGTACCTGGCTCGCGCCGCGCACGGCCCGCAGCGGCATCGCACTCGCAGTGAGCGGTGGCGGCGCACCGCCACAACTGCTTCTCTCCGAGGGCGATCGCGATGTGGTGTCACTCGATTTGATCACGGGCGAGCCCCGATGGCGTTACCGCTGCGCGAGAGGCAAAGTGGTGCGCGCGAGGCGGCTAGGCAAACTTGTGTATCTTACAGACACACGAAACACCGTTACCGCACTCGATGTACAAACGGGACAGATGGTGTGGCGCCGACGTGACAGCTTGGGCTTTCACCACGCACCTACACTCTCAGGAGACACCATGTACGTGGTCGCCGGGGCCGAAAACACACGCGGAAAGCTGTGCGCGCTTGATGCTTACTCAGGCGATTTGCGCTGGCAAAGCGAATGGGAGGTGACTCCTTCGTCGCTGGACGCGGCCCCTGTCGTTCATGGCAACTATGTGAGCGTCCCCATGCGCGTACGGGAGGGCGTGCAGCTGCGATGTCATCGCACGGACACAGGAGAGCTACAGCATTTGAGAGGCACGTCGATGTTCGCGCCGGGATCGTCTTGGACCAATGTGGACGCGATGCTCATCGTGCACGAAGCTACGGGCCGCCTCGTCGGAGTAGACCCGCGCGCCGGGGGTGTTGCTTATGCCAGCAAGCTAGGCACGACCCATGCGAGCGATGTGCCTCGCCGCCTGGAGCCCGTGCTCCGCGCCGGTGTCTTGTTCGTTCCGCATAGCAATGTGCACATCATCGACCCCATGACCGGCCGGCAAATCGCCGACCTCCCGTCGCCGGATGCCATCCCAGATTTGATCCGCGTCGACGAGCGCTGCAACGTCTACGTCGCTGAAGAGAGCGGCCACGTGGTGGCGTTTGGGGTGAGCAATCAGCTGGGCCTAGTGGCTGTAAACCACTAGCAGCTACTTTGCTGGGCCGCGGCGGATCGTCACGCGCTTGAGCACCACCGGTACGAGCGGAACATCGCGCGGTCCCTTGGAGACCGTTGCGATGTCGTGAACGATAGCCGTGGGCGCGCACTCTCCAAAAATGGTGTGGCCTAGTGCGTCCAAATGCGGCGTGGGTGCATCGGTCACAAAGAATTGCGAACCGTTGGTATGCGCGCCGCGATTGGCCATGCACAGGAGCCCTGCGCGGTCGTGGTGCGCGCCCTCCCAAATCTCGTCGGCGAACTCGTAGCCCGGGCCGCCGCTGCCATTACCATCGGGGTCGCCGCCCTGAATCATGAAGTTGGCGATGACCCGATGAAACACTGTTTTGTCGTAGAGGGGCGTGCGCGACCACTTGCCACTGCTGTCCTTCCAGGGGCGAAGGCCCCGGGCGAGGCCTACGAAGTTGGCCACAGTTGCCGGCGCTTTGTCTTCGAAAAGCTTGCACACAAGTTTGCCGCGACTGGTGTCCAGCTCAGCCTCCAGCTGCCCGGTGCCAGGGATCCCCTTGGATGCTTCTGTCAGGGTAAACACACCTTTGGCGGGGTCGTCGGGGGTCACGGCAACCTGCGCCTCTGCCTTGGGTGTGATCCGCGTAGGCGTGGACTGGTTTGCCGCAAGCGAGGGCGACGCAGCGCTGCTGTTTGTGGTCGTCGGCTGCCAGGGCTTTTGAGTCGGGGTAGGTTCCGAGGCCGCGCGGCTGCAGCCCAATGACGTAACGAGCGAACTCAGCAACAGAAAGGAGGAGACAGCGTTGAACTTCATGGTTTGGTCGTGGATAGAACTCCGGTGGGTGCACCCATGTCAAGATGCATCCCGGGCTTGAGCCCATGCCTGCGTGACCAGCCGGCATCGACCTCGAGCACATACCGCCCTTCGCAACCTGCGGTGCGAGGCTCGTCGTTCAGCGTCGGGACCTGCTCCACGATTCCCTGAACGAACCCGTCCTCGTCAACGAAGATCATGTCCAGCGGAATGCATGTATTGTGCATCCAAAAAGTTTGCACCTTGCGCGGCAAGTCAAAAAGCATGCCCCGGTCGTCCGCCAAGCGGTACTTGCGGTACATGAGGCCTCGCTCGGCCTCCTCGTGCACCACCGCGAGCTCGGCCGTAATGCGCACGCCCGTTTCGCGCACGGTGACAGGCAGCGTCTTAAGCGCAAGGCCGCCCGGCAGCGGGTCTGCGGGGCATATCTCGGGAGGAGCAGCCGACACAGGCGGCTGGGCCTGCCCCATCTCGCGCATGCATCGGGTGCGCTGCACGGCGTCGCGGCTTGTCGCCTGGGCAGGAGGCGGGTCCTTGGAACAAGCGAGTTGAGGCAGCGCCAGCGCCATCAAGCTCACGAACGCTGCGCGAACGCTGCAGCGTTGCAGCCCGATTGTTAGGCCGCTCTTCATCGCGGCCACGCTCCGGCCTGGTGCACTTTTCCGGGAAGTGCGCGCCCAACGTAGGACGACGCTTGCTTCGCCGCTGCCACAAGGGCTGGCAACTCTACACCCGTGCTCATGCCCATTCCGTTCAGCATATAGACCAAGTCCTCCGTACACAGATTGCCAGCGGCTCCGGGCGCGTACGGACACCCCCCCAAACCTCCAAGCGACGCATCAAAGTCGCGAACGCCTTCTTCGAGCCCAACGAGCACATTGGCCAGCGCTGTGCCGCGTGTGTCATGCATGTGCATTGCAACCTTTTCCAGGCCCACGCCCGCTCGAAACGCACGGAGCACGGTGCGCGTCTGCACAGGTGTCGCGACACCAATTGTGTCTCCCAATGAGAGCTGATAGCAGCCCATTGCCAGCAACTTTTCACCTATGGCGACAGCGCGACTAACCTCCAGAGGCCCCTCGTAGGGGCAGCCCCACACAGTGGACACATACGCGCGCACACGAAACCCGGCCTCGATGATCTGCGGCACCAGTTCTGCATACTCGACAAGGGTGTCGCTCACGCTACGGTTGATGTTCTTTTGGTTGTGCATCTCGCTCACGCTAAGCGCGAGGGCGATCTCTCCGAGGCCGGACGCACGCGCGCGTTCGAAGCCACGCGCATTCGGAATCAGCCCGCTGCACATGACGCCAGCGCGTGGCTGCACCGCGGCGCATAGTGCCTCGGCATCCGCAAGCGCCGGAATCCACTTTGGGTTCACAAAGCTTGTGAGCTCAATGCGCCGCAAGCCCGCAGCTTGGAGCATCTCAAACAAATGCCCCTTGTGCTCGGTATCTACAAAGACCGATTCGTTCTGTAGGCCGTCCCGCAACGAGACTTCGTAGATGGATACTGCGTCAGAATGGCTCATGGGATCTTGCTCGGGTCTTTCATGTAGTCTGCAACGAGTGCCCAGCGGTATTCTGCCGCAATGTGGGGCGCGTCCTGCGGCGCGGTTTTAAGGAAGTACTCACGAACGTTCGCGATGCAATGTCCGCGATCGGCGGGAACCAGACTCGCCGAACCACGCAGTGCACGCGCCTCCAGGGTCGCGCGTCCACGCAACCATTCGTAGCGCAGGACGTACTCTACTCGTGCGGGCCGTGAGGCGGCCGTCGCACACTCTTGCGTGGCCGCGACCGCACGAGAAAAGGCAT
The DNA here is from genome assembly GCA_043779025.1 of Myxococcales bacterium. Lineage (GTDB taxonomy): Bacteria > Myxococcota_A > Polyangia > Polyangiales > Polyangiaceae > JAAFHJ01. The sequence continues at coordinate 1,198 of JAYWGI010000256.1, read as the reverse complement.
CAAGCCCCGCCGCCGGTCGATCGCAAGCATCACGTGGGCGACGCTTACCGCCGCGGCACCCAAGCCCCTTCACAGGCCCCACAGCAACACGAGGCAATGAAGAAATTGGCTCAGGACCGACCCCCTGCGCATCGCCTTGCTGCGCGCTTACGGCCACGCTCGGCGTAGATACCGGCGCCGCGCGTGGAACGGCCAAGACGGCGACCGACGAAGAGGGCGCGGCGGGCCTACGCCACATCGAGAGACCAACGCCCAAACACAACGCCAAGGCGGCGGCGCCCATCCCCGGGCGCCCCAAAACCCAGTTTCTCGCGTTGCGGCGCCATTGCACATGATGGGGACTACCCCAAGCGGCTGGTGCACTGCAACGGGACAAGGACACCCGGTCTGTGCCAGTGTAGTGGACTTCATGTCGGACGCTGAACTCTACGCCCTCACCGCACTCGAACAAGCTGACCTGATGGCGCGGCGCGAGCTCAGCTCGAGCGAGCTCACCGATGCGTACTTGCGGCGGATTCATAAGCTGAACCCCTCGGTTTGGGCGTTCCCGGATGTGTACACGCGGCGCGCGCGCATGGCCGCCAAGCGTGCCGACCAGGACCGACGTAAGGGCCAGGTGCATTCTTGCCTGCACGGCGTGCCGAGCGCGATCAAAGACGTTCAATTGGTGCGGTTCTCGCGTTCGCGGTTCGGCAGTCACTCGCCCATCGTTCCTTGGTCGCCCGTTGACGACCGACACACCCGCACGGTGCGCAATGCGGGCATGGTGATCACCGGCAAGACCGCAACCTCAGAACTGGGAATCTTGGCCACCGTGGAAGACACCATTCACCCCGCCACACGCAACCCGTGGGACCTTTCGCGCAATGCGTGTGGGTCCAGTGGCGGCGCGGCCGCGGCGGTTGCATCTTACATGCTTCCTGTCGCGCCAGGTAGCGACGGCGCGGGATCCATTCGCATCCCGGCCGCGGCGTGTGGCCTGTTCGGGTTCAAGCCCTCGCGCGGTGTGGTCCCCAACCCCTTTGGCATGCCCGATGCGCAGAGCCTTATCGCCGAAGGCTGCTTGGCGCGTACGGTGAGCGACGGAACTGCGCTGCTGGACATTTTGTCGCATCGCGAGGGAAAAACCTACGGATTCGCCGCGGCGCAGAACCGCCCTCTGCCACGTTTGCGCGTTCGCTTTTCACTGGAGACGCCG
>JAYWGI010000255.1:0-2242 GCA_043779025.1 Myxococcales bacterium | reverse complement strand
GGGTGCCGAGCGAGCATGTGCCCACCACGGCCACGTTGGAAAATCCGCCAACGCCAACGGTGCCAAGGCCACCATCAGAAACGGTAATGTCCACTTCAGGAAGTATCGAAGTCATAAGCTAAGGGCCTTTCGGTTCAAGCAACGGTGAGCGACAAGGCGGCGCGAACGGCGGCCTCAAACTCGTCAGGCGAAAGAAGGGTGTCGTCGTCAAAGCGCTTGACCACGCGGGCTGCGGCCACGGCGTAGGCGGGGTGCGAGGACCGGCTTGCGTGCATCGCAAACGTGTCGCCTTTGGACGTGACGAGTTGCACCGGCTCGGGGGCCAGCGGCTTCTTGCTATCGCTCATGAGATTTGCCTTTCGGTTTGGTATTTGGCTGACGGCTTGCCGCGGCCTAGCTGTCTTCCCACTCGAGAACGCCGTCGCCATCGACAGCTCCTGAGTGGTCAAGGTTCGCGCTCGTGACCACCACTCGCGCAATGCACGAGTCGGTGTCCTCTGATGGCGCATCGGGCACGTGGACTGCGTCTAGCGGCACGCGGATGGTCATGTTCTGAACACACACCCAGCCGTGCGTCATGTTCTCGGGCTCAATCCAGGTGGCCCCGCCGAACGCAAACAACTCGCGCGGAATCGTCTGCCAAAAAGCGTTTATCAAAAGCGCTCTCAGCTCTTCAGCGTCGCGGTCGGTTTTGCCCCAGCAGTGCACGTCGAACGAGCAGGCGGTCTCTGCGACCTTTTGGTCGTCGTAACCAACGTACGTGGGCGCGGCCACGCTGTCGTTGCTTCGCACCCACACGTAGCGCGGCGCGGTCTTCGTGTTGTCGGCGAGGTAGCGCTGTCCCCAATGGGTGGGCGCGACGTACTGGAGCGCTTGACCCACCGACTTTGCGAGGTCGATGGCGTAGATCACTTACCCGCCGCAAGCATGATGAAGGCGTTGCCCGCCCGCTCCGATGCCCGAGCAAGCCAGCTCTTTGGAAGGCCCTCGGTGCCGCGCGGAAAGAACGAACGCGCCGGCATATTCTTGGTCCCGAAGTTGAGGTAGGCGCCGTACCCGACAGCCTGCAGAACGAACGACGCGGGCGACGTCATCAGCCCGATGACGCTGCGACGCAGCTTGCCGGACTTGAGGAGAATCTTCTGCCCCTTCACGGCCTTGCCCTGGGCGCGCTTCTTCGCTGCCGCCTTGGCATCCGCCTTGCGAACGGATTGCAGAGGCGCCCAAGCCTTGCCGTAGGGGTCGGCTTGCTTTTTGAACGTCTCTTGCGCCGATGCCTGAAAGGCACCGCGCACCGCATCAGTAACCTTGCCGCCCTTGGCAAATTCGCGCTCGATGGCCTTCAGCCGCCGCGCCAGTTCTTTCAGGTCTTGCGCCACTACCAGCCCCGCCGTGGCGCGCTGCTGACGACAGGGCCGCCCATCGGTGCCGGTCCGCGCTTGATGCCGCCTGACAAGGACGCGGTGCCGCGCGCGACGTCCTTGAGCCAGAGCATGCCGTCCTCGAAGCGCTGACGAAAGTTTAGGTCGGAGCCCTCGGGGTTGAAGCCACGCCTGCAAATCAGGTTGTAAGCCGCGATGCTGCACACGGCCATCCGCAAGTCGTACGCCCACTCCACAAGCGGCGTGTCGTACTGGTCTCGCAGGTAGCTGTCGGCGGTGTCGGACGCCACGCGAAGGGCGCGGTCTTGCTCCTCGGCAGACAGGTCTTCCAGGATGCCAGCCGGCAAGCCAATGTCCCACAGGTCCGCCAGCTCTGCGTAGAGCGTGCGGTCCAACGGGTACAGGCCGGGCATGGTGCCTACGCGCCCTTGGGTGGCTTGACGCTGGCCTTGCGCAGCTCAGTGGCAGGCTCAGGCGGTGGAGCCACCAGTAAGCTCGTCACGATGACGACGCCCCGGTATTGCTCGAGCCAGGCGAACTCGCTTGCGCTCAGCTCGTACTCACGCACGAAGGTGTCGAATCCCAGGCCACATTGACCGATGGAGTCGTCAAAGGCACTGCGCGCGGTGAACTTGACCCGGGGCTCAGACTGTAGGGAATCGACCATGGAAACCTCGCGAAGAAAAAGCACCCGCGTGCGGCTTCCCCATGTGGAGCGCCGCGGGCGAAAAATGTAGGTCCCGACGCGCGCATCGCTGGCATTTCGGCTGCGCGGCGCACGGCGGGAGTGGTCGGGTTGTGGCAGTGGAGGGAACGCCGCACCCGACCGGAACGGCGTAGAAATTGGACCGAGGGCTATG
>JAYWGI010000254.1:0-2248 GCA_043779025.1 Myxococcales bacterium | reverse complement strand
TGGGACGGGTGTTTCAAAACAAGCGCGTCCTTGCGCTTTCGTTGCTGCAGAATTGGGTGCTTGGTCCAACACTGATGTTCGCGCTCGCGGTGCTTACGCTGCGAGATCGCCCGGACTACATGGTGGGACTGATTCTTGTTGGATTGTCACGATGCATCGCGATGGTCATCGTCTGGAATGACCTCGCCAAGGGGGACTCCGACTATTGTGCAGGGCTTGTCGCCCTTAACGCCCTCTTTCAGGTCCTGTGCCTTCCCGCCTATGCCATTGTGTTCATCACGTGGCTGCCCGGGAGGCTAGGCATCAACTCGTATGACCTTCGCGTGTCCTTGACGGACGCTGCCTCAAGTGTGGGGCTCTATCTGGGGGTGCCCTTGCTCGCCGGCATCGTCGCGCGATGGTCACTGCGTCGGCGGTTTGGCGATGACTGGTACGCACATGAATTTTTGCCCCGGATTGGGCCCATCACATTGGCCGCCCTCCTCGTCACCATCGTTCTGATGTTTTCTCTGAAGGCTACGGAGATCATGATGCTGCCGCACGATGTGCTGCGCATCGCGCTACCGTTGCTCATCTACTTCCTGCTGATGTTTGTCGCCTCGTTTGTGATGAGCCGAATTGCCGGAGCAAACTATGAGCAGACCTCGGCGCTTTCATTCACTGCTGCATCGAACAACTTCGAGCTTGCCATTGCCGTCGCGATCTCGAGTTTTGGACTGCGCAGCGGCGTCGCGTTTGCCGCGGTCATCGGGCCTGTGGTCGAGGTGCCCGTGCTTGTCGCATTGGTGCGCGTATCATTGTGGGCGCGTCCTAGGTTCTTCTCCGAACACAAGGGAGCCGTCGACGACGCTTCATGACTCAACTGCCCAATGTACTTTTTCTGTGTGTTGCGAACTCGGCGCGAAGCCAGATGGCTGAGGGCCTTGCACGCCAGCTTTGGAAAGGTCGCGCAACCATTCAAAGCGCGGGTAGCGATCCGTCCCGCGTCAATCCCTACGCCATCTCCGTGATGGCTGAGCTGGGCATCGACATCTCCATGCACTACTCGAAGTCGGTGAGTTCCGTTGCACTCGCGACAATTGACCTTGTGATCACGCTCTGCGCGGAGGAGGTGTGCCCCGTCCTCCCTGGCGACGCGAAGCGATTGCATTGGCCCTTGCGTGACCCAGCGAGCGCGGATTCGACGCTCTCGGACGGCGAACAACTTGCCCGATTTCGAGCTACACGCGATGAGCTTCGACTTCGGATCGGGGAGCTTTACGAGCGGGTTTCTTGCTTTGGCCCGCAAAGCGCATAGCCGTTCATGCGGCAGATGCGGAGCGCGCTGTGGGCTTCTACCAACAAGCGAGCGCGCGGAGGCCGGCTGACACCATCACGCGCCTCCTTTTGACCAGAAGCACGCGCGCCCCACGAACCGGGTGATCGTGGGGCGCGCGCGTCCACTGCTGCAACGCAAGAGTGTCAGGTCGGCTCAGGAAGTGGCCCGCCCGCAAAGATGCTAGGCGTCTTCTTGGAGTCCTTGGCGGCCTCCTTGCCCTTTTCGGCATAGGTCTGGATGACCACCTTTTCGCGCGCAGGCAACTCGCGGTTGTCGATGGCGGCCGTGATCTCCTCGATGTCCATGGTTTCGCGTTCGAGCAGGTGTTTTGCTAGCCGCTGGAGCACATCGAGCTTGCTGCTGAGCAGAGCTTTGACGCGATCGAACTGCTCTTGGACGATCTCGCGTACCTCTTCGTCGATAATACGCGCGGTCTCCTCCGAGTATCCATCACCACCACTGCCGCCGCCAAAGCGGCCCATGTAGCCACCTTCATCGCCCTTGTTGTAGCGCAGGAAGCCCAGCTTCTTGCTCATGCCGTATTCGCACACCATGGCATGCGCGACGCTCGTGGCTTGCCGAATGTCCGAGCTCGCGCCCGTGCTCACTTTTCCGAGCACCAGCTCCTCCGCGATGCGGCCGCCTAGGCTCACGGCGATCGAGGACTTCATGTGCTCCGTCTGGATGTATTGGTCGTCACCCTTGGGCAAAAACCAGGTCAGGCCGCCAGCGCTGCCGCGGGGCATGATGGTGACCTTGTGCACGGGCATGTAGTGGTCGAGGAAGATGCCCACCAGTGCGTGACCCGATTCGTGCACGGCCGTGAGCCACTTGGTGTCCGGGCCCACGACGCGCGACTTGCGTTCGGCGCCCATGAACACTTTGTCCTTGGCCATCTCGAAGTCGATCATGTGGAGTGCGTCTTTGTCT
>JAYWGI010000253.1:0-25651 GCA_043779025.1 Myxococcales bacterium | reverse complement strand
ATGTCGAATCGTTGGCGCGTCAAACCTGTTGCTGAGCTCACCCCCGATGGTGACAATGCCAGTGGCCTAAGGCGCTCCCTGGGGCCTTGGCAGTTGATGGCGCTCGGCATCGGCGCCATCGTGGGTTCGGGCATTTTTGCCACCGTGGGTGACGCGGCAGCCGGCGCCTTGGGACGACCGGGGGCGGGACCCGCCATCACGATTTCGTTTGCGCTTACGGCCGTGGCTTGCGCGTTTGCGGCGCTGTGTTACGCCGAGTTCGCGAGCATGGTGCCCATCTCGGGTTCGGCTTACACCTATGCGTACGCGACCTTTGGCGAGCTGGTGGCTTGGATCATTGGCTGGGATTTGCTCATTGAGTACGCGGTGGGAAACGTGGCCGTTGCGATCTCTTGGTCGGGCTACTTTCAAGCCTTGCTTGGCTCGTTTGGGGTGCATTTCCCCACCTGGTTGGGCACGGACTTCCGTTCGGCCTCACCTGAGATTTTGGCCGGTGCACCGGCCTTGTTGGGTGTGCACTTTGTGTTCAACTTTCCGGCCTTCTTGGTGGTGATGCTCGTTACTTGGCTTTTGGCCTACGGCATTAAGGAGAGTGTGGGGTTCAACAGCAGCATGGTGGTGCTCAAGCTCGCCATTCTGGCGTTGGTCATGGGCGTCGGGGCGTTTCACGTGCAGCCCAGCAACTGGCATCCCTTCGCGCCCAATGGGTGGTCGGGCATCAGCCATGCCGCAGCGCTCATCTTCTTCGCGTACATTGGCTTCGACGCGGTCTCAACGGCCGCCGAGGAGACAAAGGACCCGCAGCGCAATATGCCTCTCGGTATGCTTGGCAGTCTGGCCATCTGCACCGTGATCTACATTGCAGTCGCGGCCGTGCTCACCGGCATGGTGCCCTACGACAAGCTAGGCACGGCAGAGCCTTTGGCCACGGCATTCACAGAGCTTGGGATGCCCAAGCTTGCAGCGCTCATCTCGGTGGGTGCGGTGGTTGCGACCACTTCCGTGTTGGTCGTTTTCCAGATGGGGCAAACCCGCATCTTTATGTCCATGGCACGTGATGGCTTGCTGCCAGAGTGGTGCGGACGCTTGCATCCGACGCGCCGTACGCCGGCCCTCATCACGTGGGTGACCGGCTTCGCTGTGGCCGTATGCGCGGGCTTTGCCAACCTGAACGAGATCGTGGAGCTTACCAATATCGGCACGCTCTTCGCGTTCGTGTTGGTTGCGATCGGCATCGTGATCATGCGCCGCACCCAGCCCTCGCTTCCACGTAAGTTTCGCACACCTTTGGTGCCGCTGGTCCCGGGGTTGGCGGTGCTTACCTGCGGCTACTTGATGTCGCAATTGCCAGGCGTTACGTGGACCCGGTTTGTAATCTGGCTCGCGGTAGGCCTGGTATTTTACTACTCTTATGGCAAACACAACAGCCGCCTCGCGCCCGCAAAAATCGACTGAAGCGCGCTTGCAGGGCGGGGGGGGCCTGCTACCAGCTTAGGTTGTGAACACCCTACGCTCGCTCGCTCCACTTCTGGTTTCCGGTCTTTTGGTGGGTGCATGCGCCACGCATCGTGCGGATACGCCAGAGACGGAATTAGAAGAAGGTGGTGAGGCTCTGGCGTGCGGCGCGGGCCGCACCTTGTGCGCACTCAGCGCAGCCTGCCGCACCAACGCGGACTGCGCCTCGGCTGTGTGCCAAACGCAGGGTGCATTCAGAAACAGATGTGTTCCCGCCAAGAGTTGCACTGGCGCTCCTGGGGCCGACAACAAATGCGGCGCGGGTCGCAACGAGTGGTGCTGCGCGGCCGCGGCCGTTCCAGGTGGCGCCTTCAAACGCCAATACGAGCTTACTGGCGGCGGCATCAGCGACAGCCCGGCTACCGTGTCGGCGTTCAAGCTGGACACCTTCGAGGTCACCGTTGGGCGCTTGCGCTCCTACATGCAAGCGGTCGGCTGGAACCCGCGCGGAAATGCGCCTGCCGCGGGCGCAGGCGCGCATCCGCGCATCGCAGGCAGCGGTTGGCGAAGCAGTTTCACAAGCCGATTGGCCGGCAGCAAGGCCGAAGTCGAATCTCGCCTCACCGAGTCCTGCGTGGGCGGTGGCGGCATTGGGAGCGGCGTGGTGGACTACTCCTGGTGGGGCGCGCCCACGTGGATCTTGGCAAACGGAGCAGGTGGCGCGGCCAACCCCGCAAGCAACCCGGAGAGCTCCGAGAACAAACCTGTAGGATGCATCGATTGGTACACGCTCGCCGCCTTTTGTGCATGGGACGGCGGACGCCTGCCTACGGACGCCGAGTGGACCTTTGCCGCCATGGGGGGCTCCCAGCAGCGCGCCTACGCGTGGACCAGCGCCTACGTCACGGGCAGCACGCCCAACACCTCGCTTGAGACGGACATCAGTGGCCCGTCGGATCCCAACTTCAGGCGCTTGTTTGGCGCGGGTGGCAAGCCCTACGTGGTGACCGGTTTGCGCGTGGTGGGCGACGGCGCAGACGCATACCCAATCTACACATTTCCTATCGGGAGCCCTTATTGGAACCAGCAGGGCCCGCGCGCAATCGCACCGGTGGGAACCTCGCTCGATCGCGGCCGCTACGGACACGCCGACTTGGCTGGCAATCTGATCGAGTGGACGATGGATGCGACGGCCGGCGGTTCGAACATCGGTGCGCCATGCACCGATTGCGCCAACGTGGACTACCCCGACCCACCTTCGCAGCCTGGTGCGATGCCGCGTGACTGGCGAACAGCAAGTATGGTCAACGCGGATGGCACGTTGAGAAATGAGGACGACGAGTGGACTGATGCGTTGGCCGTGGCCGACGGCAAACGAATCGCACGCGGCTCGTCATGGCAAGGCACCTACGGCGGCCACAACCTGCGAAACACCAGCCGCTTTTGGGGTCCCGTGTGGCGCAACTATTCCGCCATAGGAGGCCGCTGCGCCCGATAAAACGGGGCGTGGCATCCGAAAATCGTCGGTTGCTCGCCGCCTGAAGTATCCCACATACGTGACGGCGGCGAGCGCCCTAGCTTTTCGGCGCCACGCTCCGTTTTGCCGGCTCTCGACTTGGCGGGGGAGACGCTTGCGACTTCGTCGCTTGCGGGGGAGACGCTTGCGACTTCGTCGCTTGCGGGGGGAGAGCGCGTGCGACTTCGTCGCTTGCGGGGGGAGAGCGCTTGCGACTTCGTCGCTTGCGGGGAATCAGTCTCGCGGGCGCTCTGCGACCACAAGCAAGTGGCCTGCTAGGGGCGTCATGAAGGGCAGGTCATTGAGTGTATCGTCTAGCGACTCAACGCGTTGAGCTAGCATGGTGCCTAAGGCGGGCGAAACTTTGTAGGCCATCCTCATCGGTGCAAGGAGCCGTCCCTGGACCCGCACGTTGACGAGCCCTTGCTTGGTCACCTCATCCCGGAGCTCGCCGGGGGTAAAAAACTCGCAGTGCGGATGGCGGTCGTCAAAGTCCTTTCCGAGGGCGAATTGGCGAGCGCGTTGAAGGACGAAAAATCCGTCGAGCGCCCAGCGGTTGACCATGGTCGCGAAGAAGATCCCGCCGGGCTTGAGCACGCGGAGGCATTCGCGAAGCGACGCCCGAAGATCGTTGCGATCGAGGTAGCGATAGACCTCCATTGCCACAATGAAGTCCACACTCGCCGACTCGAAAGGAAGCGCCGTACACAATCCGTCCTTCACCTCGACGTCCGGATTGTCGCGACGCGCGATGGCAAGCATCGCCTTCGCCGGCTCAAGCCCGACAGGCTCATAGCCGAGCTCTTTGATTCGCTGCAGATAGATACCCGTCCCGCAGCCAACGTCCAGAACCCGCGCTCCCGCCGGAAGGCGTTTCAGCTCGTTCTCGAAGAGAACATTCACCTTGTGCCGACCGTAAGTAAACGCATTTGAGAATCGGCTCTTGGCCATTTTCTCGTAGTTCGACTCGAACCAGCCCGCCTTCTGATGGTGATGCTCGACCGCTACGGAGCGGATTTCGTTGGTCTGGGTGTCGTTGGAAGGCGAGGCGAAAGTGACCATGTTAGTTCTCCGTAGGATGCTTGAGCTTGTTTATTGGCACCCAACGAGGGTTGCGCGTTGCTTGCGGTCGCTCCGCGTCGCCGACAACCCCTGGACAATACGCAGTGAGTTCACATCGCTCCAATAGATTGAATTGAACGTATCGTTCTTTGAGATAGAACGGTGCGCATGTTCAACTTCCACCATCTCCACTATTTTTGGGCGGTCGCGCACGAGGCCAACCTGACCCGCGCGGCAGAGCGCTTGCACGTGTCGCAGTCGTCTGTCTCGATGCAGATTCGCAAGCTGGAAGATGCTCTTGGTCACACACTCTTCGAGCGTCGTGGCAAGCAGCTGATCCTCACCGAGGCCGGACGCGTCACGCTGGACCATGCCGACGCGATCTTCGCGAGAGGGGCGGAGCTTGAGAGCGCGCTTCAAGGGCGCGAGAAGGAGCGACACGTGCTGCGCGTAGGCTCACTTGCAACGCTATCGCGGAATTTCCAACTCGGCTTCTTGCGTCCGCTCTTCGGTCGCGACGACATCGAGATCGTCGTCCGCTCGGGCTCGTTCCCCGACATGCTCCGCAGCCTAGAGGCCCATTCGCTCGATGTGCTGCTCGCAAACACGGCACCGTCCCGAGACGCCGCGACTCCGTGGGTGGCTCATGCGATCGCGGAGCAACCTGTCAGCCTCGTGGGGCCGCCAACAAAGAGGCGACGAAAGCGAAGCCTTCGGGAGCTCATCAGCAGCGAGCCGCTGGTCCTTCCTACCGCTGAAAGCAGCATCCGCGCGGGCTTCGATGCACTCGTGAACCGGCTAGGCGTTCACCCTCACATTGCGGCCGAGGTGGATGACATGGCGATGCTGCGCCTACTCGCTCGCGAACGCATCGGTTTGGCCGTGGTGCCCACCATTGTGGTTCGTGACGAGCTGGAGGCACGCACGCTCATCGAAGTTGCACCACTTCCTGAGCTTAAGGAGACATTCTTCGCCATCACTCTGGCTCGTCGGTTTCCGAATCCCCTGCTGAAAATTTTGATTCCGGAGGGCGCCACGCCACGGTTTTCGGCATCATGACTTGAGAGGGCTAGCGTGCTTGCGATCTGTCGCTGGCGCGGGTTGTGCAGATACTACTCCACCTTGCAGCCTAGCGATTTCAGCCAGGTTGCGCTGGCGCCCGGCACTCGTGCGAACGCGGAGTAGGTGTCCTCGCCGGAGGAGTTGACGCCGACGACGCGTCTCTGTGTATCATACACGGGTCCTGCGGAGTCGCCGTGGCCCAAGCGTGTGTCGGACGCGTTGGGGGAGACCTGAAAAAACTCGGCGGCATCGATGCGCGCTTTGAGCGCTGGGTAGTCCGCTGCCGCCTTATACGCCCGGATGAGGGTCTGCCGGGCATCACGTATTACCCGGCAACTCCCCACTCACTATCGAGGACGGCCAGATCGCTGACGGCATCGGAGGGGAGGGCCAGCGTCGTCGCAAATTTTTGGGCGAGGTATTCCGGTGCAACATGCACGCGCACCACCTTTACGAGCGCCGTGCGTCTAAAGTCCGTCAGGCCGCGCAGCTGCGTCGACGTGACACCCGTGTCCTGGCCTTCAAGATCCGCCACCAGATAGCTGGCCGCCTTGCCGTCGTAGCTCGTCACGCGCTGCGCCGCGGTGAGAATGCGCTTTGGGCCAAGCCGTGCGCCTGTGCATCCGAGGCTGTCCAAGTTCAGCGTCGGCGCCAGTGCCCAGGCGCGGAGCGCGCGGATTCACCGGGGCTTCGGGTGCTTGCTATGCTTATGGTGGTACATTTTGAGATCAGCCTGCGCGAGCATGGTTTCAACATCGCGTGGCATGGGGGTCTCGAAGGTCGTTGAGCCGATGCTGAGCGTCACGGGCCATCCCTGCGTTTGCAGCGAAAGCTCTGTATCGGTTTGCAAGCGCTGAAGAAGGACCTGCGCGGCCCTATCGTCTGTCTCGGGCAGCAAGATGCAAAACTCGTCGCCGCCGAGTCGCGCGACCACATCGGCGGCACGGACGCTGCTGAGACATCGGGCGACCAAGCGCAGTACCGCATCGCCTTCCGCATGGCCTCGCGTATCGTTGACGCTCTTAAACTTGTCGAGATCGATCATCGCCAGGGTGACCGGGCGCCCGGTCCGTTGCGCGATACAGCGCTCTCGCTCGGCAACATCGTCGAACCCCCGTCGGTTTAGTAGCCCCGTGAGCGCATCGGTTCGGCCGGCTTGTGCCAACTGCTCATAAGCGTGCCGAAGGCGCCATGTCACGGCCGCTGCCACGACAAAGAAAACGAGGCGCGTAATGGCGTTGCCGATAACGAAAATCGGATGGTTTGGATGAACGTGATCCAAATAATCAACAAAAAAGCAGAGCGAAACAGCCGCGATCTCCGTGGCCACACTTACAAACCGCGGCTGCGTCCAAACGGCAAGGAGGATGGGCCCGAGGTACACAAACGAAAGACTCAGCTCGGACGTTGTCAGCCAGTCCAGCCACGCGATAAGCGGGAGGCTCAGAGCGATAAGCCATCGCGCCCCATTCCCCGTGAGCTCAAACTGGAGCCCGCGCGGAGGGGCACCGGGTGAACGAGCGCGACCTGCCCTCATGGCATAGCCGCGCCTTCCAAAATCACCGTGGCCATGGCCACACCACCGTCGTGACTGATGCTCAGGTGCCACGTGCTTGCACCTGATGCTTGCGCGCGCCTCAGGCCCTCGCCTGTAAGCTCAAGCGTCGGGCGCCCCGAGGGGAGCGAGATCACCTCGACGTCATGCCATGGCACGCCGCGTGCGCCATCGAGGCACTTGGAAAACGCTTCTTTGGCAGCGAAACGCCCGGCCACAGCCTCGGCGTAGTTCTTGCGGCCCGCGATTTGGGCGATCTCGCGCGGGCTGAGAATCCGCTGCTCAAACCCACCCTCCTGGCGATCGATGGCTGTACGCATTCGCTCGACACTGCATACGTCCACACCGAGGCCTACAATCACCTGCGTGACCATTCGGGGTGGGAGATTGCCTCTAGCATTGCGCGTACCGCGGCGTCCAATCCCACGAACAAAGCGTCCGCAACAAGCGCGTGTCCGATGTTGAGCTCTTCGATCTCCACATGCGCCACTACACCCGCCACGTTGGCCGTGGTGAGGCCGTGTCCCGCCGCCACGCGCAGTCCCAAGCCCTTGGCGTGACGCGCCGCAATGCCCAAGCGCTCCGAGTGGGCAAAGCCCCCAAAGCTCTCGTACGCGTTTGCGTACTCGCCCGTGTGCAGCTCCACTTCGGGCACGCCGAGGCTGGCGCAAGCGTCCATGGTCTTGGCCATGGGCTCCACGAACACGCTCACCGGAATACCTGCATCCTGCAAGCGTGCAATCTGCACCTTGAGCGCGGCGTGCTTTTGAATCACATCCAGGCCTCCCTCCGTCGTGCGCTCTTCCCGTCGCTCGGGTACCAAGGTGACTTTGGTGGGGCGTGTACGCAGCGCAATACCGATCATTTCGTCGCTGGCCCCCATCTCCAAATTAAACAGGGTGCCGCGCTCGCGTAGCTCGGCCGCGAGCGACTCCACATCGGCATCAACGATGTGCCTGCGGTCCTCGCGCAGGTGGGCTGTGATCCCATGCGCTCCAGCCAAAATGCAGATGCGCGCCGCCAGGTTGGGGTCCGGGTAGGGGGTCCCGCGCGCATTGCGTAGGGTGGCCACGTGGTCGATATTCACATTAAGGCGAACGTTCTCTCCGGCGCGCACGCTCGTAGGGGCAACCATGGCTCAGTCCTCACCGCCGCCTGAGGTCTCACTCAAGTCTTCGTCGTTCTTGGGCGTCTCGAGCGCCTCACCATTGGGGCCGTCTTTGCGCACCACGAAGGTCTTGCGGGCAAGCATATCGTTGGCTCCGCGCGCCACGACAGTGATCACATTGGTACCCGGGCGAAGCTGCAAATCAGCGAGCAAGGCAAGCGATTTGCTGTCCTTCGAGCCCTTGTTGGATTGGTAGCTGAGCTTGCGCGCGCCCACGTACACGTATACATCTTTGACCTCTACGGCCGAGTTTACGCGGCCGGTGATCTTGATGCGATCGCTGCGGGTCGAGGTCGCCGGGATCTCAACCTCAATGCTCGGAGGCATATGATCCACGACCACGGCGGCCGCGGAAGCCGTGGCACCCCCTTTGCGCGCGGTAACTGGCATGCGCACCTTCTCCACGATGCTTGCGCGCGTGTCTTTGTCGGATACCGAGAACTCTACCTTGGCCTCGTTGTCCGGAACGGTCTCGGCCACGTCGAACTGGAAGCTCAAGTCGCGCGACTCGCCAGGCTTGAGTCCGGAGAGATCGAAGCGGCCTTGCTTGAGCAGGAGCCCGTCACCGGACAAGTTACGCAAGTTGGCTTGGGCGTCGGCCGCGATGCCCTTGCCTGTGTTCTTCACGCTCACCTTGAGCGTTACATGATCGCCCGGGCGCACGGTGCCGTCGCTGAATCCGCCCTCTTGCACAACGCGGTAGCCAAACGCGAACTGCGGCGCGTCGATGCTCTTTACCCGTATCTCGGTGCGGGCCTCTGGTGCCTTGCGGGCGGCGCCGTCCTCCACTGTGACACGAACCCAGTCGGCGCGCGGCACCATGTCTTTGCCGAGCTTGCAGACGCGCTTGGCGCCCTTGGCGCGCGGGATGGTGGAGCCGGGCTTGTAACCCTCGGTCTCGCAGTAACCCAGTGGCGCTGTGGCGACCATTGTCTGACCCGGCATCACTTTGCCAAACACCAATTCGCGGCTGTCGAAGTAGCCGTTGTCACTCTTGGTCACAGCGCGCAGGCGGTAGGCAGGCTCCGCGCCCTTGTTGGTCACGCTTACTTTAAGTGTGATGCCGTCGCCGGCGGTGACTTCGTTGCTGCCGTCTTTGTTCGCCCGGTCCGTTTCGACTTTGATGTCCAAGTTGGGTAGCGCCGAGGTTTTTCCGTCGGACCAGTCGATGCCGAGCTTCGCAAGCTCGGCCGTGGCCTTCTCCAGCTCTTGTTTGCTCGTGGATTGCACAAAAGTATGCAGGGCTTTGAGTTGCTCAGGCTTCGCGGTGCGAGGCATTTTGCTCGCCAAATCACGTGCAAAGCGCACGTAAAAATCGGGGCGCGCGTTGTCGTCGGGGTCGCCCTCGCGCTCCAGCCAGGCCGTCCGCTCCTCTTGAGACAAGAAGAAGCGCAAGCTCTCGCTGGGTTCCGCGCCAACACGCGCGCGCGTGTTGGAGAGGCTGCGCGACAGATCCTTCTCTTTGAGCATGGGAGCATCCACCATCAAGTCCATCTGCACAGGATCCACGGTCATGGGGTCCAGCTTGATGTCCGGCGTGACGCCGATGCCCTGAATGGACACATCTCCAGGCTCCGTGAGGTACTGTGCCGTGGTGAGCTTGAGGGCGGCTCCGTCGGGCAGGTTGTCGAACAACATCTGCACGCTGCCCTTGCCGAAGCTTGGGTCGCCCACGATCACGGCGCGCTGGTAGTTCTTGAGCGAGCCGGCAACGATCTCGCTCGCGCTTGCGGAGTTGCCGCTGATGAGAACCACCAGTGGGTAGTCGGGCTCCGTGCCGGCGGCCTTACCGGTCATCTCATCGCGCCCTTCGCCGTCGTTGCCCACCGTGGCAACCAGCGGACCATCTTTGACAAACTTGTCTACAATTTTGGCTGCCTGATCGAGCAAGCCTCCAGGGTTGCCGCGCATGTCCAGCACCAGGCCTTTGAGTTCGCCTTTGGCCCGAAAGCCGTCCAACGCTTTGGCCAAATCGCCCGACGTATTGGCGCCGAATTGCTTGAGCCGCACGTAGCCAATGTTGCCATCTAAAAGCTTCGACTCCGTGGTCTCTACATTGATGCGTTCGCGCAGGAGCGGAAAGGCCTTGGGTTCCGCCCAGCCGCCTTCGCCCTCACGTACTACCCACACACTGACCTTGGTGCCAGGGTCGCCGCGCAAGTGCCCAACGGCTTCGTTCAGACCCATGTTGAGAGTAGACTCCGCATCGATTTTTACGATGCGATCGTACTTTTTGAGTCCCGCGCGACCGGCGGGTGTACCCGGCATGGGGTTGAGCACGGTGAGCTGCTGATCGCGAATCGAAATCACAATGCCGAGTCCACCGAAGTGGCCGCGCGTTGTCAGGTTCATCTCTTTAAACGCTTCCGGCGACAGCACGATGCTGTGGGGGTCGAGCGTGTGCAGCATGCCATTGCACATCGTGTACTCGAGCTCACGTAGCTTCACGTCGGAGCCGCGCAGGCCCTCGGTCAGGAAGCCGAATACGTCGCGCACCCGCGCTTGCAAGTCCCACAAGCTTAAGATGCCTTGGACATCGAAGGACTTCTCTGAGGCGCCAACGCGCACCGTGGCCATGGCCGCGCCCTCTTCGTGACGCACGAGCACTTGCGGCACCTCGCGCTGAATAAAGTTGAGCCCGCTCAAGAACATCTCCTTCGGGTGCACACGCTTGGGGTCTACGTAGCGTTCCTTCACGGCGCGAAGCACCGGTGAGACCACTGCCAAGTCGATGAGCGCGTAAGCCTTGTCGTTGCCTGAGGTGGCCGCGTTGGCGACCGCCGGCGTAAGTGCACTCCAAGGACCGCGCGAGGTTTGCCGCAGAGCAAAGAACGCAGAGACACCAAAGATTCCGACGTAGAGGGCCGTACGCTTCGAACTCGTGAGGTTGAACATTGCTCGGGAGCATAGCGCAGGTGCCGGGTGCGACACGCGCGCTATTCCGCAGATGTCGTGCGATTTTTGCGGCCCGAGTTGCCCCTACATCCAGGGCGCCCTACGCTTGGCCCCATGAGATTCGCGGTGTCCAGCTTGTTGCTTTTGGTCCTCGGTGCTTGCACGCAATCTGGAGACCGCACCCCGCCCGATAGAGCGCCCATGCTGCCCGACGAACTTGCAGCGGCGAGGCCCATGGCGCTCTCGGTGCGGTCGGCGGCCGCGACGCGCATCGAAGCGTGGCTCTACGACAGCCCACGCGCGGCCGCCCCCAACATGAAGGTGGTGCTCGACAAGACCGGTGATGCCTTCGCCAAAACGCTTTCTTTGGCGGAGCTCTCATCCAATGGGCTTGGTGAAACCGTCTACTACGGTTACCGCGCGTGGGGCTCCAACTGGCCCTACGTCGCAAGCTGGACACCAGGCGGCGCGCAGGGCTTCGTGGCCGACGTCGATGCGTCGGGCAGCCGCTTCAACCCAAACAAATTGCTGTTCGACCCCAGCGCGCGCGAGCTTAGCCACGACCCCGAGGGCCCAAGCATGCGCGACGGCACGGTGTACGGCACAGGCCCCATCCACCGCATCAAGGACTCGGGACCGGTTGCGCCCAAGGGCGTATGGCTGGCGAGGCCCGTGCAGAGTGCACTTGGTTCTCGGCCTGCGCGCGCCATCACCGACGATGTGTTTTACGAGGTGCATGTGCGCGGTCTCACGCAGCAGGACAGCAGTGTTCCGGCCGCGCTTCGAGGCACGTACGCGGGCGCTGCGCTCAAGGCAGCTTACCTCAAGTCCATTGGCATCACGGCGGTCGAATTCCTGCCCGTGCAAGAGACCCAGAATGATCAGAATGACATCGAGGTCGGCACGGCCGGTGACAACTACTGGGGCTACATGACCCTTAGCTACTTCGCCCCCGACAGGCGCTACGCTGCCGACAAATCACCGGGAGGCCCCACGCGCGAATTCCAAGCGATGGCCAAAGCCTTTCACGACCAAGGCCTCAAGGTTGTGATCGATGTGGTCTACAACCATACGGCCGAGGGCGGCACGTGGGGTGCCCCCGACACGGCGACGCTGCTTTCGTTCCGTGGGCTAGACAACGCGAGCTACTACGAGCGCGCCGGCACCGCAGGCAACTACTACGACAATACGGGTATAGGCGCCAACGTCAATGTGACGAGCAAAATTACACGCGATCACGTAATTGACTCTCTCAAGTATTGGAAAGACGTGATGGGCGTCGACGGCTTCCGCTTCGATTTGGCCAGCGTCCTTGGCAACGCCTGCGACAAGGACTGTTTTCGCTTCGATGGCCTGGACGCGAACAACATTCTCAACCGTGCTGTGCGCGATCTTCCCGCCCGCACCGGCGCTGGCGTGGGCGTGGATCTCATCGCAGAGCCTTGGGCCATTGGCGATGGCACGTACCAGGTGGGCGGCTTTCCGCGTGGCTGGTCCGAGTGGAACGGAAAGTATCGCGACACCGTGCGTGGCTCTCAGAATCAGCGCGGCGTGAGCAACGTGGCGCCTGCAAAAATCGCCTCCGCGGTTGCTGGCTCGTCGGACCTGTACGCCGACGATGGACGCACGCCCGCGGCGTCGGTGAACTTTATCGTTGCGCACGACGGCCTCACGCTCGCGGATTTGTATGCTTACAACAGCAAGCAAAATACCCAGGCCTGGCCGTACGGACCGTCTGATGGTGGCGAGGACAACAACCACTCTTGGGACCAAGGCGGCAACGCGGGCGCGCAACGTCAGGCGGCCCGCACGGGCTTGGCCTTGCTGGCGCTTTCAGCAGGCTCCCCGATGATCACCGGCGGCGACGAGGTCTTGCGCAGCCAGCGCGGCAACAACAATGCTTACAACCTCGACTCGGCCGGCAATTGGCTCAATTGGTCGCCGACGACCACAGGCACGGCGCAGCAGACCTTCTCCAAAGCCATGTTCGGCTTGCGAGCAAAGTACAAGGCGCTGCGCCCCAAGGCGCACTTCTCCGGCCAAGATCGCAACGGCGATGGGGTGGGCGACATCACCTGGCATCAGACCTCGGGCGCCGTTGCCGACGCCGGCTACATGACAAACGCAAACAACGCAGCGCTCGCGTGGCGTGTGGATGCCTCCGAGGCGGGGGACCCCATCAAGAGCTTGTATGTTGCATACAATGCGGACTCCAGCGACTTGAGCTTTGTGTTGCCCGCAGCCCGCAGTCGTTGGGTGCGAGTCGCAGACACGCAGGCCTACTTTGAGGCCGGTGCGGCGAACGCTTGGGACGTGGCATCGGGCGAGGTCATCAGCGGCAACTACAGCGTCAAAGCACGCAGCCTTGTCGTCCTCGTCGAACCGTAGTTAGCTAGGGGGCATGCCCCGCGCACTCCCAGCCTTTTTCCTTTGGAGCACACTTGTCACGCTTGGCTCTTGCAAAGAGTCTGAGCAGGCTGCGGCACCTCCAACCATTCAGCTTGTCTTCGACAGCGCGGCAGATCTCCGTGCGCCGGAGCACTTCTACGATATGCCGTTTCCGTCCGATGCCCGCGAGACTGAAGCGGGCCACGTAGACTGGAAGGGATTCCCGAACCCGCGGAAGAACAGCACCGTGGCCGGGTTTTTGGCGCTCGCGGACAACCACGCGGGCACAGCCTTGCTGCCTGTGGTGCACTTTCAGTTCACGGCTCAACCCGCGGCGGTGTCGCCCGATACGGTATGGCCTGCAGAGGCGTCGGCGCCCTATCAGATTGTGGATGTAGACCCGACTTCGCCCGAGCGCGGTCGTCGCGTTCCCGTGGTGGCCGCCACCGCCGCCGAGGACGTGTATAGTGCACCATTCGGGCTTTCAATGGCCCCTGCACCAGGGAATTTGCTTCGCCCAGACACGCGTTATGCCGCCCTGGTATTGAACTCCGTGCAAGCGCCCACCATCGATGAGCCGCCAGTGCTCGAGGCGGCTGCGCTCTCGGGGCGCTCGGGAACACTGAGGAGCTACGTGCGGGCGCCAGCGTTTTCTGCGGCGCTGGACCAGGGCGTGGGTACGTGGGGCGAGGCCCTGAAGCCGCTTCGCACCCAGTGGACTTCTGAGGGCAAGTCCCTCGAGACCATTGTTGCAGCAACGGTGTTCACCACGGGCACACCGGTAGAGAACACCGCGGCGCTGTCGGATGCTGCGCTCGCGAAGTACTCCGTCACCATTGAGAACCTGACCCTCGTGACCGATGCCGCGCGGAAAAGCGCCCTGCTCTGCGAGTTCTCGGGGACCGTGCGCTACCCTCAATTTCAGAAGGGCACAGCGCCCTACGATACCGAGGGGCAAATCGTGGTGGACGATGCTGGCGTGCCGGTCAAGCAAGGCGAAGAAGTCGCGCCGATTCGCATTGCGATGCCGCGCACCGCGATGCCCGCCGCAGGCTATCCGTTGGTGCTCACGGTGCACGGCACAGGAGGACGAAGCGATGCGCTTGTGGCGCCCTCAATCACCGAGGACGACGCGCAGGTCTTTGGAGTGGGTACTGCATTCCCGCTGGCGGAGTTGGGCTTAGCATCCGCTGGCAGCGCGATGCCGCAGAACAAGGAGCGCGTCCCCAATGGTCCGGCCGACGACCAGGTGAACCCCAACAACCTGGCGGCCCTTGGGCACACGTTTCGGCAAGGCGTGATCGAGAGCCGCTTGTATCTGTCGGCGCTGCTCGCGCTTCGTATTCCTGTAAACATAGTTGCATCATGCACGGGTGCAAGCTTGCCCTCGGGCGTGACGGCGGCCAAGTTCGACGAGCAACACGTGTACATGACGGGCCAATCCGCAGGCGGTATGTACACCACGATGGTCGCCGCAGTGGAGCCAAGGCTGCGTGCGGTGGTACCCACGGGAGGTGGCGGCTATTTTGCATTTCAATTTCTCAAGACCACCATCGTGAAGAACGCCCAAGCCGTCGTGCAAACCCTGCTGGGCTCGAACATTCGACTCACGCATCTGCATCCGGCGCTTGGCCTTGCGGAGGCAGGCTTGGAGCCCGGTGACCCCATCGCTTTTGCGCGTCGTGTGGGCTTTAGCCCGCTGCCAGGCAAGGCGCCCGTGAGTGTGTTTCAGCCGGGCGCGCCGGGTGACCGCTACTTTCCCATACAGGTGTATGATGCACTTGCTGTGTCTTACACGCATCCCTATGCCGGGGCTCTCGTGTGGCCAGAGCTGGGCGTGTCGCTCGCGCAGCGCGGCCTGGGCGGCGTGAGCCTCCCGCTGACGGACAACCTGATCGGGACCAACGGCGCATACACAGGCGCCATCGGGCCCTTGGCACCAGTCCCCGGCAAGGACCCGCACCAGATCGTTTTCGCGAGCGAGCCTTTGCGGCATCAGCTTTCCTGCTTCTTCTATACGCAGTTGCGCACGGGCAAAGCGACGATCCTTGCCCCCGACGATGTGCGCGCGACCTGTGGCGTGCAGTAGTCACCCCCTACACGGAGACCCACAATGCCCCGAGCCATTGAGTTAGAAACCATCGCCGCCAAGAAGACCGCGTCGCCCAAGCGCCCTGCTTTGGCCAAAAAGGCGCCGCCCGATGCATTCGAAGGCTTCGCGGACCGCAACGCGGCGTTCTTTTTTGCGTTGGCCAAGAACCAAGATCGCGATTGGTTTGCCGCGCACAAGGAGGAGTTTGAGCTGGGGTGGAACAAGCCCATGGCGGCGCTGCTCGCAGAGGTTGCCGCAGGTATCGACAGTGCCTTCCCCGATTGCGACATCGCGCCGCCCAAGCTGTTTCGCATCTATCGCGACGTGCGCTTCGGCAAGGACAAAAGCCCCTACAAGACCCACACGGGCGGTCTGCTGATGGCGCGCTCTCGCCGTGCCGAGTCCGTAACGGAGGTGCCCATTGCGTTATACATGCAAGTTGGGACCGAGACCTTTGCAGCTGCGGGGCAGTACATGATGACGCCCGACTCGCTCGCGAAGTTCCGCGCGGCGGTGGTGGACGCGAAGCGCGGTCCCGAGCTTGTGAAGATTTTGACCAAGTTGCGCGCGCAAGGATTCGAGCCAGGCGCGTACGCGATGATGGCCAATGTGCCCCGCGGCTTTGAGGCGCAGCATCCACGTGCAGACTTGCTCAAGTACAAGGGCCTCATCGTGCGCTTCCCAGCCGTGCCGACGGAGTTGCTCACATCACCCGACCTTGTGAAATGGCTGTCCAAACAGGTGCAGTCCGCAGCGCCGCTTGTGCGTTGGCTGGTCTTCGCGACGGCCTGACCGTAGACTCCCGGAGATGTCTCTTCGCCGTAGCCTGCTCCCGCCTCCTGTACGCAAAGCCCTAGGCGCCGACGCGCCGCGCCCATTGCGCGAGCTCTTGGCGAAGGGCGCCATGCCCGGCATGCCGGCAGACGCCCTGCTCAGTGGTGTGTGGCTGCTCAGCCAAGGCGACGATGAGGCGCTGGCATTGCTCGCTCACGCAACGTTGCGTAACGTGCCGGCACCGCTGCGTGCGGGCCTTTCGAAAGTTGAGCTGCACGAGGACGTGCTCGGCGGGCTCGTAGAGCTGGCTTCGACCGACCTCGACTTCGCAGACATCTGGCTTCGGCAGCCCAAGATGCGTGACGCGGACTTTGTGCGCCTTGCCGGCATGGCGAGCGAGCTTGTGGCGGAGCGTGTGGCCACGAATGAGGCCAAGCTCTTGCAATGCCCAGAGGCGATTGCTGCACTCTACAAAAACTCAAACACGCGCATGTCCACCTCCGACAGGCTCATCGAGCTCGCGGTGCGCAACAAGGTGGAGGTCACGGGGCTCAAAGCCTTTGAGCTGGCGGCCAAAGCCATCGCAGGCGAGCTCATCGCAGAGTGGAGCGATGAGCCAGACTTCGACGACGTGCAGTTCAATGCCTGCGCGGCAGAAGCCATCGACATTCCGAAGGGCACCGACACGCACGAGGTGGACGCGGAGACGGGCGCCGAGGTGCCCAAGTCCGAGGTGAAAAAGCATGCCGTACGCTTCGAAGATCTCAAGGTCTCGGCGAAGGTTCGCCGCGCGCTCGTAGGCAAAGGATCCGACCGCATGCTGGCCGTGCGCGACGGCAACCCAATGGTGCGCGAGGCCGGCGTAAAGAGCGAATTCCTAACCGAAAACGAGGTGATCCAGATCACCGCCAACCGCAATTCAAGCCAGGACGTGCTCGCACTTTTGGGCAAGGACCCGGAGTGGACCCGCAGCCAACAGGTCAAACTCAACCTGGTTCAAAACCCGCGCACGCCCATCCAGACGGCCACGAAGTTTCTCACCCACCTACGCGACAACGAGCTAAAGCTCGTCGCCGGAAGCCGCGAGGTTTCCGGCGCCATCAAAGCCATGGCCAAACAGATGCTCGACAAGCGAGCCGGCAAGGCAGGCTAGGCGGAAAGCTGTCTCATTCCAGGCGCCTCTCGGCCGGTCTGCTGCACATACTCGTCGTACGTACCGCCGTAGAGCACGGGCTCTTTGCCCACGCGTAGCTCGAGCACCTTGGTGGCGATGGCGCGCAGGAACGAGCGGTCGTGGCTCACGAACACGATGGTGCCCTCGTAGCTCACCAGTGCTTTGAGCACCGCGCGCTTGGTGACCAAGTCCAGGTGGTTGGTGGGCTCGTCGAAGAGCAACACGTTGGGCGCGTCGTACAAGATCTTAGCGAGCGCAAGGCGCGATTTCTCGCCGCCCGAGAGCACGTAGATCTTCTTGTCGTGGTCATCGCCATGAAACCCAAATGCGCCGGCGAGTGTGCGGAGCGTGCCGATGTTCGCGAGCGGGGCGTGCGCTTGGAGCTCTTCCAGAATGGTGGCCTGGCCCGTGAGTTGCTCCATCTGGTGCTGGGCAAAGTAACCAATGGTGCAGGATGCACCCACCACCACTTGCCCGTCGTCGGGCTGGGTCTCGCCCGCCATCATTTTGAGCAGCGTGGTTTTGCCCGCGCCGTTCTCTCCCATGATGGCCCAACGCTCGCCGCGCCTTACCAGCAGGTTCATCTTGTCGTGCACCACGCGCGGACCATAAGTTTTTACCAAGGATTCGCAGCGGATCACGTCGTCGCCACTGCGGGGCGGCGTGCGAAAGTCGAACGTCTTTTCGATAATGCGCTTGGGCGGTTCAAACTTCTCGATCTTGTCTAGCTTCTTGATGCGCGACTGCACCTGCGAAGCTTTGGCGGCTTGGGCCTTGAAGCGATCGATAAACATTTGCTCCTTGGCGAGCATGGCTTGCTGGCGCTCGTACTGCGCCTCCCGTCGCTGAGCCTCTTCGGCGCGCATACGCTCGTAGAAGTCGTAGTCGCCTGTGAAGCAGCGGAGCTCGCCGCCGTCGATCTCGATGATCTTTTTGACCACGCGGTTCATTACGTCCTTGTCGTGGCACGTCATGATGAGCGCGCCTTGATAGGCTTTGAGAAAGTCCTCGAGCCACAGGATCGACTCGATGTCCAAGTAGTTGGTGGGCTCGTCGAGCAACAGCACCTCGGGCTTGCCGAGCAAGATCTGCGCAAGTGCCACACGCATCTTCCAGCCGCCGGAGAGCCGGCTTACGTCGCCTTCTATTTGCTCGGAAGGGAAGCCCAAACCCGCCAAAATAGCATGCGCCCGCGGCTCCAAGTCGTAACCGCCGAGTTCCGAGAACCGCATCTGCACATCGCTGTAGCGCTCAATAACCTTGTCAAAATCGGGCGCGTCTACATCGCCCAAACGCGGTTCCAATTCTCCGAGCTCAACACCCAGTGCGCCCACTTCGCCCGCGCCGCTCATGGTCTCCGCCATCACGCTGCGGCCACCCATATCGCCAACGGTTTGCTTGAAGTAGCCAATGGTCACGCGCTTGGGCTTGTCGACGATGCCGTCGTCGGGGGCCTCTTCGCCCGTGATGAGCCTAAAGATGGTCGACTTGCCCGCGCCATTGGCGCCCACAAGCCCGACTTTCTCACCTGGGTTCAATTGAAAGTCTGCCTCCAAAAAGAGAACCTGACCGCCATACTGCTTGCTTACGCCTTGGAACGAAATCACGGCCGCGGCACTAGCACGAGCGGCTTAGCTCTTGCTGGCTTCCTTGGCATAAAATTTTACGTCGCGCATGGCGTCACGGAAACGGATCTCGTTTTCGGTCAGTTTGGCGCGGGTTTCGACCAAATCCTTCTGCACGCGGTCCAGCTTGGCAGATGTCTCGGTCAGGCGTTTGGTGAGCTCTGCACGCAGTTTGGCGGCCACTGGGTTCTTCTCGATCGACTGCAAATTCTGTCGGGTCTCTTGCGCTTGGCGCTGCAGACCTGACTCATCTACGGAGAGCGCCTGCATCTTGTCACGTAGCGCTTTGGAGGCCTGGTGCACCGCCCAGGCGGCGTCGAACTTGGCGCGGGTCGCGGCGTCCAACTCGCCGCTCTCGAGAAGCTTTTTTACAGCCGTCTCGGTTGCTGTCTCGTCCCAGTTGGCGCCGCGCTCTTGGGTAGAACGCTCCTCGACCACGAACTCGCGCTTCGCGTTGGGCTCTAGCCACACGGGCACAAGCGCGCTGCCGGCACCCACATTGTCCTCGGTCTCGGCCGGGGGATTGTGCAGGCGCGCTCCGGCCATACGCGCATGTTTGAGGATCAGTTTTGCGCGCTTGTCGCCGCCGTTTTCCAGAGCATAAGTGCTGAGGCTGGTGGCGTCATGGCGAAGCACGAGCTGGCCGTTTTCAATCTTGGCCACGCGCTCGTCGCGGTTGTCGTAGCTGCGGCTCTGGCGCACGCCTACACTGCGATCCAAGGCAAAAGGCACAGTGGTGGTGGCCCCGGTAGGTAGCGGCTCAATTAGGCCCTGGCCCACAAATGCGCCCTTGTCGAACACTGCGATGGGGCCACGCTCGAGCGCGCCGCCCGTCTCGTTTTTAAACCTCGCGACGCGAAACGGGTGGCTCGCCGAGTCGGGCACGCCGCCGTCGGGCGCGAACAAGTACGCGATCTCACCGCCTACGTTTTTGGACGTCAGCATCACCATCGTGGCGCTGCGATCGGGCACGTTTACCGTGTTGGGCAAGTCGTAGCGCGTGGTGGCCTGGTCTGAGGTCACCGCCGCCAGTGAGCTCATGCTGCGGGGCGCCGAGGGCGTGACACGCGGCGGCGCGGCTGCCGGTACTGCGAGGCGTGGAGCGCCGCCCATGCGGGCCGCGCCAATGCCTTCAGCAGGGCCACCTTTGACCTTGGCTGCGGGTCTGGCCATTTTCTTTTGTGCAGGCTTTGCGTAAAGCCCTAGCCCACTGCTGTTACCGAAAGAGTCTGCCATGGCCTCCTCTTGGACGCCGTCCTCCTCTTTGTCGGCAAGCGCAGCCATCGCAGGCGCCGGAGGGGCCATGGCCGTCTGCTCATTGGCGCGCAGTGAAGTCTCGGCCGTGGGCACACTTGCAATGACCTCGCCGTTGTCGGTGATCGTCGGGCGCGTCGGAATGCTCGCGCGAGAAAGCTCGGCGTTGAAGGCCAGTGGAGCGCCGGCCACCAGTGACAAGTGCACGTCTTTCCAATCCTCCCCCGACATGTTCTGCACGATACCCCAGGCTTGAAGCGCGCCGTCTTTGTCGCCCATCACCAAGCGGTAAGAGGGGCGCCACACGGGTGACGCCGCCACATAGCCCACGTGCAGGTCGTGGTCTTCGCCGTCCAAGCTGAGCACCACTTTGCGCATGTCGTGCAGCTCGTCCCTGGTACAGCCGCGTAGAGGGTTGGCCTGCACCGTCTCGGCGTTTCGCGCCGTCTGCGCCGGGTCCGGATCGCATTGCACCGGGGCGCTCTCGTCGTTCAGCGGGAAGGCCGCTGCTTGCACACTGCTACCGCCGCGCTCCATCACGGCGAGCGTGGCCAAAAAGTCGTTCACCGTCTCGCCCTTCATCTTGAAGACGACCTGGCTCTCGCTGACCTTGCCGCCGCGCTCGAAATAAGCGATGCCGTTCCGGTACACAACCACCCGCTGCAGCGGCAGCTTAGACCCAACGAGCGACGAGCCTCCGCAGCCCATGGCGGGCAGAGCGGCGAGGGAAAAAAGCAGAGCGGCGGCAAGGCGAGAGGTGCGCATGGGCAGGCACTCTACGTAGGGCCCCGCGGGGCTGCATCGTCAAAGTGCAACGTGCTGCGCAAAGTTGCGCAACTTTTGCCCTGCAGCAGCCGAACCCGCTTCCATGCCTCTACGAAGCCCCATGCACCTACATGCGCTCACCAATCCGCCGACACAAAGATGCAGGCGGTCGCTTTGCTCGTCACACTGCACAACGGTGGTTCTGTTCTCTCGCTCTCCAATCCGCAATCCCCGCACGCGCGGCGCGGCCATGATGGAGCTGTTGGTTGTGATCGTTCCGATCCTTTTGATTCTCGTCAACGCGCTCGAATTCTCGCGCTACACCCAATGCAAAATGGTGCTTCAGCACGCGGCCGTTGTTGCGGTGCGCTCCTGCGCAGTTACTCGGAACACGATGAACCCGGGGTTTACCGGCAGCGCGGACGACTACAAAAAGGCCGCGCGCGCGGCCGTTTTGCCATGGAGAAATGCAGGTCGTCTGAACCTTGCGGAGGTCACCTGCGAGGACCCGGCAGACCCCAGGGACGACAGCGCCGTGCTTACGTCCAAGCTGCGCGCCAGCTACACATGTTTGTCGCCGCTCAGCTTTTGCCTGGCCATGCGCCGCGGCAACCCGAGCGTGATCATGCGCGTATCTGCGACCTATCCGCGGCAGGGCGCCAAATACGACGTACACTACGAATGAGCACGCACTCTCACCTCAAGGATCTCAAGGCCATGCTTTCCGCACAACGCGCAGTCCCCATTCGCAAGCACGCGTCTACGCGCGGCGCCGTCATGGTCGAGGCCGCGGTCGCCGCCCCACTTTTGATAGGTCTTTTGCTGGTCACCGTGTGGTTTTCCACGCTCTATACGGCCAAGATTGATTCCGTAGTGAGCGCGCGCGCCAAGACCATGGCCTACGCCTCCAGCGGCTGCAAAGCGCCGGTGACCGATGGCACGGCGCCGGTCGAGCCACCAACCATGGCCGAGTGGAATAGCAATACGAATGCAGTCATCGGACAAGCCGCGCAAGATGCCATCGCAGCAGCGACTGTTCACGACATCGCAGGCTGCAGCAAGGAGGCAAAAAAATACAATGTCGCCATGGTCACCGTGTCCAAAGCATCAACTATGCCCATAGGAAACAACCAAAACGGCAGCGGTTTTCTGGGCAAGAAGACATTCACTTCGACGTCCTATGCCCTCTGCAATCCAACGTCCCAGACTACGAGCGGCCTTGCCACCATGGGCGCGAGCATCGGCACGCTGCTCGGACAAATCATGGGCAGCAACCCCGATTGAGCAACCAGGAGAAAAAATCATGATCGCACTACTCTGGGCCGCAAAAAACAAGGGAAGCCTCAACTCGCCGATGGGCCGCCGCATTGCAGGGAGCGCGCGGTTGTTGGGTTTTGGCACGGTGCTCGCCATTGCGGGCGCGCTCGCCGCAACCCGCGCTGCAAAGGCGCAAGTGGGTGAGGCCGCGCTGCAACTCGGGCGCGAGATTCAAGCCGTCTCCAAAGACGCACGCGACACCACGTTTCTTCGCATCAATGGCCAGGAGCTCAATGTAACCATCACCGCGGTGCCTGAGAGCGTCACGGCGGTGCTTGATGGCTTTCAGGGCGCCTGCGAGGCCGACACGGCCTTCAAGTCCGACAAATGGAAGAACGCCGACGGCAACGTGGTGGACTTTAAGGGCATGCTTCCTCTGCGCGGCAATGCGTTTCGTAGTGGCGGCAGCCAGGACGGAGTCGTGATGTGTTTCCAGCGGGGCGCCGAGAGCGCCGAGACCGTGAACGAGGCGCTGGAGCAGTTCACCAAGACCAGCGATTTCGGCGCCTTGGGCAAGATGCGCTACGTCTACGCGAAGAAAGCAAGCGACGGGAAAACCCAGGTCATTGCGCTGTGGTCGGGAGATCACCTGCGCATGAATGAGCTCATGGCGGCGGGCTCCGGCGACGCTGCAGGTTCCGACCCGGCGCTTATCTCGCGCCCCCGAGACGCTCGTCGCACGCTCTCCGTGCTCGCCGCGGGCACGCCCTATGCTGCGTACTTCTATGAGTCGGACGCGGCACCGGAGCAGCTCCTTGGGGGGTACGAGACGGAGATGAAGGGGGCCGGCTGGACGATGGTTTCCCCGGACAGCGCGGGACCAAACGTGCGACTCTTCGTGAAGGATGGCATGCAAGTCGTGGTTACGTCGGAGCGCCGCGAGGGCAAGACCTTCGTGTCGTTTGCCGAGATGGGCTCTGAGCCTACACGCTAGCTCGTATCTTCCTCTTGTCGTAGGCGCGCTTGCACTTGGCGGCTGCGCGCCGGCCGCTAAGGAGTTGCCGCCGCTTGTGCGTAGCGCGGCCGCCGGAGACAGTGCGTTGGCGTTTGAGGGGGTGCGCGCCGATTGGGATCGCGGCGAGTATGGCGACCGTGCGCTTGCGCTTGTCAGCATGAATCGCTTCCGTGCAATCTACACGCGTGACCCGCTGGTGCCTGTGGCGTCAGCCTATCTGGCGCTGGAGGCTTTGGAGCACGACGACGTCGCCAAAGCGCAGCCGTTTTTGTTGGCCCTGGCCAAAGAGCCGTTGGGCAGCACCCAGCATCTGCGTGTCGCCGCGGAGGCTCGCATTGCGAGGCTTGAGCACCGAGACCGTGATGCGTTTGCGCTTACGTCGCCCGTCGTGCGCAGCGTGGTGGAACCTGTAGCGCGGAATGTGATGCTCGAAGAGCATGCGCGGGCATCGCTTGCAACCCGGCCGATGCGTGATGCGCTTGATGCCGTAGACATGTGGCTCAACGAAGGGCTCATTGCCGACCGCCGCCGTGCAGAGGCATTGGTCGACGCGCTGCTCGCGGATTTGCACGGCGATGCCCTTGCGCGCGCGTACGCAAGCATGAGCTCCAAGGAGCGGCATGCGCGCTATAGCAGTCGCTTATTAGGCATCGTGAAAGATCGCTTGGAAGGCAATGAGCTCTTGATGGAGATGGAGCAAAGCGTGCGCAGCCAAGCGCGCGTCCGAGGATCCGTGCTTGGCGTGTTGGTGCAAACCAGCACGGACCAAGAGCGCGTGCATGCCGCCGACTTCTTGCGCGGCCTATCGTGGGGCAGCGAGCACGCCGCCGCCGGCGTTGCGGGGGATATGACGCTCTATGTGAGGGAACTCAGTGAGCAACGAAGCGCCGTCTGTGCCGCCCGCGCAGAGCTTGAGGGAGCGGGCGTCTCGCTGGTGGCGCTTGGCCCCGATGGCAACCTCGCAAGCGCCTGGCGCACCTGTCCTGGCCGCGATTTGCCGGTCTTGCTGGCGACAGACAGCCTACGTTTTGAGCCCAGCCATAACCCCGAGATTCAGGCGTACACCAGTTACTTTGCGATTCCCGTCACTCCGCTCGCAGCGCGTGGCCACGACATCGCTGTGCTTTCAGCGAGCGCGCTCTCCAGCTTGCCGTGGCTGGATACCACCGACACCACCCGCATCGCAGAGCATGACAAAGCAGTCAGACTTGGCCTCGCCACTTCGCGACCAAACCTATGGGCTTTGCCGTAGGGCTGCGCCGCCCACCAGGTGCGCAACGTGGGGGTTGACTTGATGGACCGCCCTGCGCATAGGATGTGCCGCGCGCTGCCGAACCCGTCGCCTTTTTGTGTACAGGAGTACAAATGACCACCGATGTGATGATTTCTACCAATGGTTTGACCAAGCAATACGGCGCTTTTAAAGCGCTCGATAAGGTCAGCTTTGACGTGCGACGTGGCGAAATCGTTGGTTTTTTGGGCCCGAACGGCGCCGGCAAATCCACCACGATGCGCATCCTTACCTGCTTCCTGGCGCCGACTTCGGGCAGTGCCCGGGTCTGCGGACGCGACGTGTTCGACCAGCCCCTGGAGGTGCGCCAAAGCCTGGGCTACTTGCCTCAGCGCGCGCCGCTGTACACCGAGATGACGGTGTTCGAGTACCTGCAGTTTGCATCTAAGCTGCGCGCGATGGACGACACCTCATTCAAGAAGCGCGCGCGCGAAGTGCTCGAAGTCTGCGGCTTGGCCCGTGTGCTCACCAAGGAGATCCGCGAGCTCAGCCACGGTTACCGTCAGCGCGTAGGCCTGGCGCAGGCGCTGATTCACAATCCGCCAATTCTTATCTTGGACGAGCCCACCAGCGACTTGGACCCGAACGAGAAGGCCGAGTTCTTGGACTACTTGCGCCACATCGGCAAGGACCGTACCGTGCTTTTGTCCACGCACAACTTGGGCGAGGTCGAGGCCGCGTGTTCACGCGCCATCATTGTGTCGCGCGGCCGCGTGGTGGCCGACGGCGCCCTCGATGACATCCGCGCCAAGAGCGGTAAGGTTCGCTACGTGTTTGGCGTCCAGCAAGCCGGTGCGGCATCGGCCGACGTACGCGCCTCGCTCGACAGCATCAAGGGCATTGAGCGCGTGGCCGAGTTGCCGACGGACGACAAGTCCAATGTGTTCGAGCTCTCGAGCGGCGACGAAACGGACTTGCGCCCTGAGCTCTTTAAGCTCGCCGTGCAAAAGAGCTGGACGCTGTTGGAGCTGCACCGCGACACCCAAACCCTCGAAGACGTCTTCCGTGATCTCACGCTCACCGAAGAGAAGAAGAACCGTGTCCTTTCCCTTGTGAACGAAGGAGCTGCTTGAGCCATGTCTGAAGCCACATTGACCCAAGACTCTGCCACCATCAAGAGCGACGCCCCTAAGGCCGTGCTCCACACCGGCGGTCGCGCGTCCTTCATGAGCAACGTGATGACCATCGCCCAGCGCGAGTTCGGCTCGTTTCTCAATTCGCCTGCAGCTTACATCCTTGTGTCCGTCTCGCTCATCATGCTGGGTGTGTACTTCTTCCTGTACAAGGGCGGCATCTGGCAAGT
>JAYWGI010000252.1:0-2254 GCA_043779025.1 Myxococcales bacterium | reverse complement strand
TTGGCGCTTGCGCTCACCGCACTCGTGCCGCTCTCGGCGCTGGCGTACCGCACGCAGACCATTCAGCGTAGCGCCCTTGCCGAGAACGAGCGGGCGCTGGAAGGCTCGCTCGTTCGGCAAGCCTCGAGCGCACTGAGCGACGAGCTGGACCGCGCCGCAGCCGCGACGACCCGTGTGGCCGCATTGATGGCCGACGCGCGCCTCGTGGCAAACGACGTCGGGGTTAGTTTGGCGCAAGATGTTGTGGATGCCGAACCCCGCATCGAGACCTTGGCTGTCTATACGAAGGACGGCCGCTTGAACTTTGGAGTGCGGTCTCCTCGCAGCCTTGTCGCGCCTGAGGAGATAGGCCAAGGTGAGCTCAATGCCGAGAACGCCTGGGTGCTCGAGCGCGTAAACGGTACGACAAAGTTTCGAACGATTTGCCACGTCGTACACAATGGGAACGTCACGGGACACATTGTGTCTTGGGTGGATTCGCGCTTCCTTTCCGAGCGAATCGAAGCGCTCTCCACCGAGCGCTTCGAACGCAACGACCGCATCGCGTTGGTCGACCAAGCACTCAAACCTTTGGCGGGCGCAATGCCCGAGGCCACGGTGCTCGCGGCGGTGCAAGCGAGCGGGATACGCGCGGATACCACAGACAAGCCCATCGAAATCACGCGTAGCTTCGAGGCCAGCGGCGTCGCCACCGTGGGCACCGTGTTGCCGCTGCCCGAATTCGCCGCGGTGTTTGTGGTCGCCCGCCCCGAGTCCGAGGCTTTCGCGTCGCTGAGCCGTGCACGCCGAGAGTTTGCGCTAACGCTGGTAGCCGCCGCACTTGCTGCTTTTTTGCTTGCGATGGTGCTTTCTGCAAGCACAACACGGCCCATCGCGCGCCTCGTGGAGCTCACGCGCGCCTACGCCAAACGCGAGTTCGAGACGCGCGCCAACGTGCATACCGGCGACGAGCTCGAAGGCCTCGGTCGCTCACTCGAAGAGATGGCTAGTGGCCTGCACGCTGGCGAGCTTGAAATCGAACGGCGCGCGCGCGTGGAGACCGGCCTGTCGCGCTTTATGCCAGAGGCTGTTGCAAAGGCCATTGCCGAGGGCGGGAGCGACGTGACGCTCGGAGGCGTGCGCAAGGACATCTCCGTGGTGTTTGCAGACGTTGTAGGCTTCACGCAATTCGCCGAAGCCGCACTGCCGGAGCAAGTGAGTGCATTACTCAACGACTTGTTTGGGCTACTTTCTGAGACGGTGTTTCGACACAACGGCGTAGTCGACAAGTTCATGGGCGACTGCGTGATGGCGCTATTTGGCGCCACCGGCGCAGACGGCCCTGACGGCGCGCACCCCAGTTCAGCGCTCGCGTGCGCCGAGGATATGCACCGCTTTGTAGAATCCAACCGCGCGTCTTGGAAGGCGCAGTACGGCTTCGAAATTCGCTTGGGCATAGGCTGCGCCACAGGCATCGCCGTTGTGGGAAACCTGGGCAGTGCACGGCGCATGGAGTTCACCGCCATTGGCGACCCAATCAATGTCGCCGCCAGACTCGAGAGCCTCGCGCGCCCCGGGCAAACACTTTGCACGGCGGAGATGGCGTCCCGCGCCCCCGGCTACCCGACCCGATCCCGCGGCGTACACCCGCTTCGCGGCAAGAGCGAACCCGTCGAAGTGTTTGAGCTCGAGGAGGATGCATGACCGACTTTACCGATCAGGAGGCCGATCCGCTTCTGGGTCAGCGCATCGCGCAGAAGTATCTGATCACGGGGCTGCTGGGACAAGGCGGCATGGGTCGTGTGTATCTGGCGGAGCACCAAGGCCTGGGGCCCGGCGCCTTGGTGGCGCTCAAGTTTTTGCTCAGCGAGTATGCCAACGTGGCCTCGTTGCAAGAGCGCTTCAAGCGCGAAGCTACAGCACTTGCGCTTGTGCGACACCCCGGCGTGGTGTCCATCTTCGATGTGGGTGTACACGAGGGCCAAGCCTACATGGCCATGGAGTACGTGCCGGGCATTTCGCTCGATGATCTCCTTGGCTTGGACCACTTGCCGATGCCGTTGCATCGTATTGGTGATCTCTACATGCAATTGTTGGACGTTCTGGTTGCGGCTCACAGCAAGGGCGTGGTGCATCGCGATCTCAAGCCAGACAACGTGCGTATTACCGGCGTCGATGGGCAGCTTGAGTATGTAAAAGTTTTAGACTTCGGCCTCGCTGCGTTCACGCACCCCGAGCGTGTCTTCGATGCCAAACTCACAGAAGTGGGCATCGT
>JAYWGI010000251.1:0-6150 GCA_043779025.1 Myxococcales bacterium | reverse complement strand
AAATCGCGCTTCGGTGATCAATACCCGGCGGGCAGGTAGATGGCGCTCAAACCTGTGTCGGTTCCGTCACAGTTGCTGAGATCGGGGTCACCATTGGGCAGTTCCTCGCAGGTAGTGAGCTCGGCCTGCAAGTAGTCCAAATAGAGGTCGTGGTAGCCGCCTATGGCGCTGGTGCTCCAGCGATCGGGGCGGTTGGCCCCCCATGAGTTTTTCACCCTCAAGAACTCAACTTTTGTGTCGTTGCGCAGAAGTGTGTCGAAGTCCGAAGGGTTGGTCACATCCACTCCTGCTGCAAAAAGGCGCCCTGTGGCTGTGCGCGCTTGGTAGTCATGCGCCACCACCATATGGCCGCCCGCGCGGCCCGGCCCGCGTGATTGCAGCTGCTGAAGTGAGAACTTCGAATCCGTGGTGAGTGCATTGAAATCCACGTGCCATTCAACCACCGCGGGTGCCTTGTGATGCAAGGCCTTCTGCACGCGCTTCCAAAACGCGCGGCGTGAGCGGCCATCGTAGGGCATGTCTACGCGTTGAAAAGCATTGGGGCCCGAGCGATCCCAACTTGAGCCCGAACCAATCAGTCCGGCCAATGTGGTGCGTACGACCGCGCCCGTGCTGGCGCGCGTGGTCGCCGCCGGGATGCTTGCAGTGCGGAAAATACCAAGCGTTGCCGCGGTTGCCGTGAGCGGTCGCGAGGCGTCGGCCCCAAAGGTGCTGTCGAGCTTGCTCACCACCGCAGGCGATAGCCCAAAGGCCCGGTTGAGTTCGGCGCGGACCAAAGCACGGTTCGCACGAGCGGATTGGACGCTCAGTGCTCCGCTTGCGAGTGATGCATTGATGGCAGCCTCCGCGGCCTTTTGCATCGCGGACATTTCGAGCGAGCCCTCCGCAGGTGCGAACGTCCCCTCGTCGACCACGCCGTACTTGCTCACCAGGTCGGCGGCTTTCTCGTAGCTGCCGCCCGTTTGATACTTGGTGCCTCGCAGGCCGCCGGTGATCGCCTCGAATGCATGCCAGTAGGAGATGTAGCTCTCCGAGAAGTTACGCTCCACACCCGTGGCGCGCATGTTGGTGGACTCCATCCAGCTGGCAAAGGCATAGGCCCAACAGTTGCCAATGGACTGACGCTTCACGCTCGAATGTTGCACGCTGGTGATCTCGTCTGCGCCAAGCGTGGTTTCTGGCGCGGCACTTTCATAGCCGGCACAACCAACGGCGGAGACTGCAGCGGTGAGGGAGAAAAGAAGGCGTGGAGTGAGGTTCATGATTGGGGATCCTTGGATGGGCGGCCTGGTGAAGCACGCGCTGCGAGCCACTTAGCAGCGGTTCTCCGACCTGCAAGAAGACATGCGTACAATGTGGGTGCGGCGCGGAAGTTTCCGGCCGTAGCCGCGATTCTTGCGCGCATTTGCAGAGAGGTGCGGGGCCCCGTACCGTGGAGAGATGAACTTGCCTCGGCTTCGCTTTGGCGCATGGGCGCTGCTCCCATTGCTTGCGTGCACAAGTGCCGTTGAGTCGGAGCCGGACTTTGCGCCTGAGGTCGACGAACTCACGGCCTTCAAAGCCACCGCCATCGGCAATCAGAATATCGGCAACTGTTGGGCCAAGAATTCGCACGGCGCATACTCGGTTCCGAACCGGCGGCCCAATGGCGCCATCGATGTGTCCCAGGCCTACTTTGCTGGGCGCCAGCCCTTGTGCGAGCGCAAGGCCGATGACATCAAGGACGTTGGACAAGCGCACCGAGATCCGCTTGATGCTGGAGGCGATGATCCCCGTGAACGTCGAAGCCGACTAGTGCTACCTTCTCGGGCATGTTGCTAGACACCCTCAAAGCCAAAACCATGGCCGCCATGAAAGCCCGCGACAGCGTGGCTGTGACCATCTACCGCCTGGCGCAGGGCGAGGTGCAGCAGAGCGAAGCGCGCGCGGGCCGCGATTTTACGGATGCCGACGTGCAGGCCGTGCTCAAGAAGCTGGTCAAATCCAACGAGGAGACCATCGTGGCCACCGCCGACGGCGAAGCCAAAGACATCTTGGTGCGCGAGACCGCACTGCTCAAGGAGTTGCTGCCCGCCGCATGGGGCGTGGCGCAAATCGCCGAGGCACTGGCCACCGTAAAGGACGCGATCGTCGCAGCAGGCAGCGAAGGCCAAGCCACCGGCGTGGCCATGAAGCACCTGAAATCGCTGGGCGCTGAAGTGAGCGGCGGCGATGTGGGAGCGGCCGTGAAGCAGCTTCGAAGCTAGATCGACGCGGGGTACTACATGCATTCATTGGGAATAGCCGGCGTGTGCGCAATGGTGGGAGGCGCCTCCATCAGATGGCTTTCGACACGTTTCAGTTTTTCTGCGCGCGAATGGATACCCTGCAGGCCGCTTCTGGTGGATCCTTTGCGAACGTTTTTAAGTCTGGCAGTCGCGGTAACCTACGGTTGGTTGGTGTTGCCGCTGACACGGTCCCCGTCGACCGAGGGCCTTGATCTCGGATGCGCACTGCTTGGAGGATGGCTGCTCGCTGGTGGGCTAGGGACATGGCTTGCAAGGTGGGTCTGGCGTTCGTTTCCCTCAGTTGAAGTGCAAATCGTTGCCCCCTCGACGTTGAACGTCCGCGCGGGCGCCCGTGAGCTCTGTTTCGACCTTCGGGCCTGCACCTTGAGCGTAGTGCGTGTCACAACGCTGGCACGGTACGGTCAACCTTGGTTCACCCGCTACGCGTTAGAGCAAGGCAAAGAAGCTTTCGTTCTGCATGTGCAGGACGCACCTGACATCGCCGAATTGCTGGGTAATCCTGAGGTCCGCGTCTCTTGGATTGGCCCCGCTGCGTTTGAGCGAGGTCCCGAGGTCGCGGCATTTTTTGCTCCGTACGTTCTGCAAAACGCGGGGCCGGAACGCAGCGCTTAAAACTGCCCGTACACAAAGGGCTCCACACGCGTGCCGCGCAGCGCGTGCACCGCGAACACCACGGCGGCGAGCAGAGCGCCGCGAGCCACAAAGTGGGAGCTCACAAACTTCGCCTCGGCCCAGGTGAGCCAGGCGCGTGGCGCAAAGTGCGCGGCAACGGCGAGCAGCAGGCATACCATGTATCCTGCATGCACATT
Organism: Myxococcales bacterium; assembly: GCA_043779025.1. Taxonomy (GTDB): domain Bacteria; phylum Myxococcota_A; class Polyangia; order Polyangiales; family Polyangiaceae; genus JAAFHJ01. The sequence goes on along the minus strand of JAYWGI010000251.1, from coordinate 3,053 downwards.
GGGCGAAGGCAACGTGAGCGCGCTGAGGCCGCGAAGCAAGTCTTGGGCTTTTCCTAGGTCTTTGGCAAAAAAGAAAACCCATGCAAAGCACACGTAATGAAACGTAAGCAACTGCGCGCCGATTTGCCAGGATCTCCCTCGCATCCAGGGGTGCTTCTCGCGCAGCCCAGCGCGTTGCCACATGCGCACAAGCGCCAGAGCGGCGCCGTGCAGGGCGCCCCACACCACAAAGTTCCAGGTGCTTCCGTGCCACAATCCGCCTAAGACCATGGTGAGTGCGAGGTTGCGGTAGGTGGCGATGTTGCTGCCGCGTGAACCGCCTAATGGGATGTACAAATAGTCGCGTAGCCAAGAGCTCAGCGAGATGTGCCAGCGCCGCCAAAACTCGGCCAAGTCTTTGGATTGATAGGGCCGCGTGAAGTTCTCGGGCAGCTCAAAACCAAAGAGCCGGGCGCTACCGAGCGCGATGTCGGTGTAGCCCGAAAAGTCAGCGTAGAGCCGAAACGCGTAGCCATAAACAGCGAGCAGAAGCTCCAGCGAGCTATGCCATTCGGGGTGCTGGAAGGCGCGGTTCACCAAGTGATGCGCGAGGTAGTCGCCGAAGAACACCTTCTTGCTAAGGCCCTTGGCGATACGAAACAGCGCGCTTGAGATTTGCGCGTCGCTGATGCCTCGCGGCGCCGCAATCTGCGGCAATATGGCGTGGGGCCGCACGATGGGGCCCGACACCAAGTGAGGAAAAAAACTCACGAACAAGAGGTAATCACGGTAGCTACGGCACGCGGGCAACTCCTTGCGGTAGACATCGATGGTGTAGCTCATCGTCTCGAACGTAAAGAACGAGATGCCAAAAGGGAGCGCCAGATTGAGCGGCTCCGCGGCATAGGAGAGCCCCACCGTGGCGAGTGCATCGCTGAGCGCGCCGCGGAAGAAGTCCACGTACTTGAAGAAGGCGAGTACGCCCAAGTAGTAGCTTACGCTCGCAAGTAACATGAGCTTGCGCTGCCATGGGGCGTGGGTCGCCTCGAGCGCAAGACCCAGCACGTAGTCGAGCGTGCTGCCCACAAAGAGAATGGTGAGCCCCAGAGAGGCCCAGCCCAGCGGCCCGCCCCACACCACGTAGCCTGAAGCGACGTCGTCCCCGGCGCGCTCCCACGCGCCCACCGCGAAAAATGTGTAACTTGCAGCAATGAGCCAGGCCGCTGCCAGCGCGCGCCGGCCATGCAGCAGCCAGTAGCCGGCGTAGGCCACGGCCAAGAAAATGACATAGCTGCTGCTGTTAAAAAGCATCGCGCTCTTGCAGCACTACCTTCTCGCCCAAAACCTTGGCAACCAAGCGGCGACTATTTACAACTGAGGGGATGCACCAGGCTCAGGCGTTCAAGAACAAGAGCACAGCGAGCTTGTGTGTCACTGCCTGCTTGCTCGTGCTGCCCTATGTGTCGCCTAAGCTCACGGCGTGGCGCGTATTTGGCGAGGCGATTGCCATGCCTTGGCGCGCGGCGCCTGGCGCGGAGGTGTTGCCAGCTGTGGTAGCGACGACGTTGCCCGAGAATGTCGCCCCCGCGCTGGCCTCTGCGGTGCCAACCCTACTGGCTGCGGCCGCAGTGCCTGCTGCTCCTGGGCCACCTACAAAAGAGGGCTTGGTGGCCATCGAGCAGAACACGGCCATGGCGGCCTTTTACGCGAGCATGGCCAAGACGCTCGCCAAGGAGCCGCATGCCGTTACGCGCATCCTGCACTACGGCGACTCCACCATCGCCGCGGACTACACCACGCGTACCGTGCGTCGTATGCTCCAGGAGAAGTACGGCGACGCTGGCCATGGATTTTTGCTCGTAGGCAAGCCCTGGCCCGGCTACGAGCACGCGGACGTGCATTACAGCGAGGCCTTCGACGGCTGGAAGGTCGCGCGCCTAGGCGGCCCCACGGCCAAGAACAGCAAGCATGGCTTGGGTGGCGTGGCGTACCGCGGAGGCGAGGGCACGACCTCGCACTTTGGCACGGCACTGCATGGTGCGCTCGGCGCCAAAGCGTCGCGCATGGAATTGTTCTACGAGCTCGAAGCCGACGGCGGGGGCAGCGTGGAGGTGTCGCGTCAAGGGGGGCCTACCGAGACGTTTTCGACGCACAAGGATGGGCCCATGATCGGTGTATACAGCACAGAATTCGCTGATGGCGCGGCTGCCTTCAAACTCACGACGCACGGGGCTCCAAAGATCTACGGCGCCGTGCTCGAGCGCGAGGGGCCCGGATTTGTGTACGATGCACTTGGCATCGTAGGCGGCCGCATGCGGCACTTCGGCGAGCAAGACGGCGCACACTGGGCCGAGGCCGTGAAGCTTCGCAAGAGCGCGCTGGTGGTGGTCCAATTCGGCGCCAATGAGGCCGAGGCCGAAACCATGCAGGACGACGAATACGCCAATGCTGTACGAAGCGTGATCGACAAGCTGCGGGGGGCGGGGGATGCGGCGCACCTCTCGATCATGCTGGCGGCGCCGATGGATCGCGGTGAGGCGCGTACGGACGGAAGCGTGCGCTCACTGCCAGGAATTTCACGCGTGATCGACGTGCAGCGCCGCATTGCAAAAGAGAAGAATTGCGCCTTTTGGGACACGCGTGCAGCCATGGGCGGCGAAGGGGCGATCGGGCGCTGGGCGAAGCGTGGCTTGGCGGGTGACGACTATGTGCATCCTACACCAAAAGGCGCCAGCATGTTGGGCGGGTACTTCTACGATGCGCTTATTGCAGGATACACGGAGTGGCGCAGGGCGCACCCGGGCGCTGCGGCGCCTTGATCCGCCGTCGCCATGGAGCGTTGAGCAAGCGAGCGCTCACGCCTTCACAGCACACAGAGCCAAAAAATGCGCATGACGGACGTCGAGTCGTCCCAGCGATGCGGGCAGGGGGTGATAGCCGGCGCCACGGATGCGGCACTGGGAAAAACCATGTGCCTCGAAAAATTCCTGTAGGCCGCGATAGCCAAAGATTACCTTGTGAGTCCAGGAAGTGAATTGCACGGCGGCATCTCGGTGTAGCGCCAGAGGGTTGCC
>JAYWGI010000250.1:0-6152 GCA_043779025.1 Myxococcales bacterium | reverse complement strand
GCTCATAACGCGCCGGGTCCAGGTCGCCCAAGGCTTGCGCCAGCGCCAAAACATCAGCGAATCGGCTCGCCAAATCGCGCACGAGGCACTTCATCACCACACTCGCCAGCGCCGCCCGCGCGCCAGGCGCATAGGCCGTGAGCTGCACGGGCTCTTCGGTGGCAATGGACACCAACACGCCGCTGGGAGAATCCCCCTCGAAGGGATAGCGGCCCGAAAGCAAGTGATACAGGCACACGCCCAAAGACCAAACGTCGCTTTGCGCAGTGGCAAACGTCGCCGAGCGAACCTGCTCGGGCGCCATGAAATAGGGCGAGCCAAACACGTCTTCTGTTTGGGTCATCTTCGCTCCTTCGGGACTCGCCATGCGAGCAATACCGAAGTCCAGCAACTTGATCTGCGAGGTCCCCTCAGGGGTCTCCGCCAAAAAGATATTCGAAAGCTTGATGTCGCGGTGCACCAAGCCCGCCGCATGAGCCTCCGCCAATCCGGCACATGCCTCTAAGATCCAGATGATGGCGACGTGTTCGTCAGGCAAGCCTTTGGCATCGACAATCTGGTCTAGGTCCAGGCCGCGCAAACGCTCCATCACAATGGCCAGGCCGTGCCCTTGAATTTGAAAGACGTCCGACACGCGCACGACGTGAGGGCTGCGAAGCATGGCGGCGATGCGCGCCTCTTGCAGGGCTCGACGCACCGCGACTTCGCTCTTGGCGCCGCCGCCCTCCGCCCCGACGACCTTGATGGCCACCGCGTGTCCCAACACACCGTGCTCTGCGAGATACACGGCGCCCATCCCGCCCTGCCCAATCATCGACAACACGCGGTAGCGCTGATCTAACAAGGTTCCAGCAGGAATGCTCATCTAGGGAAGCGGAAGCGTAGCGCAATTCCCCAAATACGCGAACTTCTGGGGGAGTTCGTGGAGTCCACTTCACTCATCTGAACACTTGTTTAGCAAGCGCACGATTCGCCAGGGGGCAAGGCGGCGTTACAAGAGCGCTTTGCGCCGCTGGGTCTACGTGATATTCACTTGAGCCCGCGGGCCCTGGCGATGGGGACCGCCCCCCAAAGTTTTCGCCGGCCCTCTGGGTCCGGGAACCATACTCACCTAAACAGCCGCAAATTCGTCTCATCGGGCACCTTTGGTCGCCCTAGCGCTCAAGAGCCGTGCAAGCCCCAAGCTCCCGCCCCCCAAGTTTTTTTCCGCAATTCGCGCCTGTTTTTGGCGCGTCGTTGAGCCCCGCGCTTGGCGTTTGGCGGCTCGTGGGCGCAGCTTCGGGAGACCGCGCTCTTGACGAGAAAGCATCCAGTCTTCCATGGCCAAGAACATCCTCGTCATCGGTGTGGACCTCCGTGAAACGCGCGTCGCACTGATCGAAGACGGCGTCATCGCCGAAATGCACATCGAGCGCCAAGGCGCGAAACTCAGCACGGTAGGCAATGTCTACCTGGGCAAGGTTACCCGTGTGCTCCCTGGGCTGCAGGCCGCCTTCATCGACATCGGTCAGGAGCGCGCGGCGTTTTTGCACGTGGAAGACCTGATTCGCCCGGACGACTTCGAGGCGTACTTGGCGGGTGGTCTGAAGACGATGCGCAACGACGACGACAAGCTCGTTGGTAGCAGCGACGAGAACGACCAAGAGGACGACGACGAAGTCCTGGTTCCGGTCTCCCACCACATCCGGGAAGTGGGCGCCAATGGCGAGGTCCGCGCATTGGTCGACGTAGAAGTCGCGCCTATTACTGCGTTGCCCCAGACGCTTCAGGCCGCTGTAGACACGGGCGAAAGCGAGCTCGAACTCGCTCCTGTGGCTCCCTCAAGTGAGCGATTGCCTGAGGTGTTGGAGACCACAGACACGACGGAGGAAGGGGCCGATGATGAAGACGCGGCGCAGGCTTCATCAACCGATGAGCCCAGTCAGGTGCTTGTCGTTGCTCCCCAGGCTGTCGAGTCAAGCATGGCCGCTCTCTCCTCTGCAGATCTCATTTCCGTGCAAAGCACAACGGATCTCGATGAGGACGATGACGCCCCAAGCGACGATGACGAGATCGACCCGGCCGACATCGACCCGCTCGATGCCGCACTGTCATTGGGCGCTGCTTCGCCTGCGCGCGAGCATGCCCCACGCGGTGGACGCGGCGCAGGTGGCGCTCGGTCAGAGGCGCGGCGCGCTCCGGTGCGTTCTACGCCTGCAGCGGAGGATGAAGACCTGTTCGACTTGCCCGGTTTCACCATCAGCGATCCGGGTGAGGCCGTTCCGCGCGCGGGTGTGCCTCGCGGCGGCCAAGGCAACGACGGCGGACGACGGCGCGGACGCGGCGGGCGACGCAGTGGTGGCGGAGGCGGAGGCAGCGACGACCGTGCGCCGCAGGGCTCACACGGCTCCCACGCTTCGCATGCACGGCACGGACGCCAAGACAACCGGCTGGCCGCGTCGCAACCCCCGCTCAACCCCAATCGCATTACCAAATCCACACCCATCGCAGAGGTAGTGAAAGAGGGCCAGGACGTCATCGTTCAGGTCACTAAAGACACCATCGGCACCAAGGGCGCGCGTTGTTCCAGCCACATCTCGTTGCCGGGCCGCTATGTCGTGTACTTGCCGACCGTCGAGCACGTGGGCGTCTCGAAGCGTATCGGCAACGACAAAGAGCGCTCGCGCTTGCGTGAGGTCATTGACAGCGTAAAGCCCCCCACAGGCGGTCTTGTTGTGCGCACGGTGGCCGAAGGCCTCACCAAGAAGCAGCTCAAACAAGACGTGGGCTACTTGGTTCGTTTGTGGGGCGAGGTCGCCAAAAAGCACGAGGGCGCAAAGGCCCCCACGCTGCTCGCCGGCGAGCTGGATCTCACGCTCAAGGTAGCGCGCGATTTGTTCACCGATGAGGTCGACGCCATCGTCATCGACGACCGCGCGCAATACGAGCGCCTTTACCGCTTTCTCGAAGTGTTCGCACCCGACCGTCTCAAAGACGTTCAGCTCTACACGGGCGAGGAGCCCATCTTCGACGCCTACGGCATCGAGACAGAAATCAAGCGCGCACTCGACCGCAACGTACGCCTCCCCTCAGGCGGCTACCTTGTCATCGACCAAGCCGAAGCGCTCACCGCCATCGACGTAAACACTGGCCGCTTCGTGGGCAAAGGCTCGAAGGACATGGAGGAGACGATCCTCAAAACCAACTTGGAGGCCGTGCACGAGATCGCCTACCAGCTGCGCTTCCGCAACTTGGGGGGCCTCATTATTCTCGACCTCATCGACATGGAAAAAATGTCGAACCGCGAGAAAGTGCGCCGCACCCTCGAGGAGCTCCTTCAAAAGGACAAGGCAAAAACCACTCTCAATCGCATCTCGGAGCTGGGTCTTATCGAGATGACCCGCAAGCGTACCCGCGAGAGCCTAGGCCGTTACTTGCATGAACCCTGCTTCTATTGCGACGGCACGGGCCAGTTGCAGAGCAAAGAAACCGTGGCCTACGAGATCTTGCGCGAGATGCGGCGAAAGCACGCAAGCCTGCCCGGCTACACCATTCATGTCAACGCGCACCCCGCAGTCGTCGACTTGCTCAATGGCTCGGAGCGCGACGCCGTGGCCGAGGCTGAGAACAAGTTTATGCGCAAAATCACTGTGGTTCCGCGCAAGGACTACCACCTCGAACAATTCGAGATCGTAGGCAAATAAGACATGAGCGAAGCCCACTCGCCAGATGATGACCTTAGCGAATCCAAACGTGCCGCCGAGCGCGTGACCATCAACCGCGAGTTCGAATCCTTCGACGCATTCATCCAAGAATACGTCACCAATATCTCGCGCACGGGCGTGTTTATTCGCGCCCAAGAGCCGCTTGCCGTGGGCACGTTGGTAAACTTGCAGTTTACAGTTATTATGAACGACATCGAGACCATCGAAGGCACAGGCGAAGTCGTACGCGTCGAGAAGGACGGCATGGGCGTCGTCTTCCGCGAGCTCTCTGGCTACTCGCAAAGCCTTATCGAGAAGCTGCTCACACACCGCGCGGTGTAGAACGACGCACGACTGCAGGGTGCGGCGCCCCTACATGTTGCGGCGTCAGGGCTTTGAGGTCGTGGGGGCGCCCGATGCTTCGATGAAGTTGATACCCCCCCGCTTGCAGCACCTCTGTCTAAGCGGCCAAGACAACGGGTCCGTGATCGTCACAGTGACCACTGCAAGGATGATGAAGGTGTCCGTCGACCAAATAGTCGACGTGGTCGCCATGCGGGACGGCTTCGTGGCCGCATCCCGCGCCGTGCTTATGGTCCGCTTCGTGCGCTGCGCACGTGTGATCGGGCGTGCACGCGGCCGGATTCGCTTCGGTGACCGCCAGCGCATGTTCGTCAATATGGCCCTCATGCATGTGATGCAGGTGGCCATCATGCAAGTAGTCCTCGTGTCCGTCGTGCTCCACGCGCTTGTGGCCGCAATTGGCCCCATGAACGTGGCTATGATCGTTGTGCGTGTGACCGTCGAGTGTGCAATGGCTCATATGGGTAGTCTCCTATTCATCGTTGTCGTGGCTGTGAGTTCGCTCTTCGACCGCGTGGTCAAGAGCCGCGTGAAGAATGTCGGCGACGTGCTGGTCGGCAAGCGCATAGAAGACGTGCTTGCCGGTGCGCCGACGGCTCACAAGATGCTCCGACCGCAGAAGTCGCAGCTGCTGGGACACCGTCGAAATCCCAACCCCGGCGGCTTCCGCAAGCTCAGAAACACACCATTCGCCCTGCGACAGGCGCATCAAAAGCCGAAGACGCGATTCATCGCTCGCGGCACGAAAAAACCCGGCCGCGCGTTCGAACGCATGGCCCGGTAGTGCGCGAGCGGGCTCACGCGGCGCGTGCTCGCTTGATTCACAGGATCTCGTTTCGCTCGAGGAGGTCATCAGTTCACCAACTGGTGAAACAATGACTCCATCTCGCGACTAAGTCAAGGCAGCGAGGCAAAAGCGCCTCGTTGAGACTTCGTTTCGTCTGCAACGGCCATCTTCAGCGCAACGAAACGCGACAAGTTACGCATCGGAGTTTGGACTTACCGCGGCGGGGAAAATCCAAGTCCTACGCCGGCAGGGTCCAGCTGACCCGCTCCGCGATAGACTTGTGGAACTTGAACTGCCGAGGCGCGGAGCCTTCGGACACGATCGCGATGACGGTCTCCAGCGGAGGGCAGCCCGGCTCATGGCACCGAAGCTCGGTGACCATAATCACCGTGTCTTCTTCAAGCGACAGAGAATGGCGGAGCCATCCCCGTACTTTACGCACTTTGGCGGTGCGCTCCGCTGACGACTGAGCTTGACCAAACGTTTACAAACATGTAAACCACACAAGATGATATTGCAACACACTTGTAATAACATCTTGTGTTAAAGGTATGCTCACCTCAAGGCGTGAAGTTGTTTTTGAGCTCGCACTCTCCGTTTGCGTTCATGTGGCCTCCCGAGGCGGCGCTGTACGCGAGGTATGAAGCCAAGCTGTTCGCGCGAGCAAACGTTGTCCCATTGGCGTTGTACTTCACTTGGCCGGCAGGTGCCGTGTAGTCCGGCACCAGGCTGCGCCATAACAACTTCGCGCCAGCGCGCGTGGTGACTGCAGTGACGTCTGTTGCCACAAGATCGTCGATGGTGACCGCGCCAGCGGAGTTGGCTTGCGCTGCGATCGCATCGAAGTGTAGAGGCGTACCCTCGACGTTGAGGGTGTCCCAGAATGCATGGTCCGTGTGCAACGTGATCTGCGCCGTCGTGCCGAGTGCCGCACTCACTTGTACGCCTCTGGGGAACTCGCCTCCCACTTGATTCAAATCGGTGTTCCGGCAGTTTGCATATGTGCTCGGGTTGCGAAGTCCAATTTTGAACTTCACCACCTTCGGGATAGAGGCGAACACAGTGCCTGCAGCGGGCGCAGGCCCCTTGTAGGTCGCTGTTCCGACATACAGCGTGGTCCAGCCTTTCGTCACAGACTCCGCATAGAGCGCCGCGGCCTCAACGCCGAGGTTCACCTGCTTGGCCGACGCACTGGCATCCAAAAAGTCATAGCCAAAGGCGTAACGCGCCGTTGGGTCGAACGCCGAACCATCGGCCTTCGATGTGAAACCGACCAAGCGCGTTGCTTTTTCGTCAGCGGAGCCACTCTTGCCGACCAC
>JAYWGI010000249.1:0-2274 GCA_043779025.1 Myxococcales bacterium | reverse complement strand
CTCGAAAAATGCGATCGCGAAGGTCGGCGGATAGTGGGGCTCCCATCCATAGCCTTTGATCAAACTCTTGAGATCGACTCAAGCGGAAACCGCTCTAGTGATCGGACGCCGGATGTACGGTACTCGTGGGGAGTCCTTGCAAATGTGTCAAAAAGCCTGACTTCGAGAGGTGTGTTCAGCGCACCCACATTCACAATATCCAGCCGAATGGTGGGTCGATCAGTGACTTTTGTGCCTTCGGACTCTACAATCTTAAAGCGCGATGTCGGCGTGTCAAAGCGCTCCTGCGCAACCGCAACCGACGAAACAAAAAACCCATGGAGGGTCGGCAGCAAAAAAATCCGCAGCAAACGGCACGCGTCCCGTGGCATGTGTTAGTGCCCCTCGGGCTTCGGCGCCGTCGTCCGAACAACGCGAAGTGTCACGTTGTCGACGTTGAGCTGCAAGCCGGTGGAAACAAACAGGCCCAACAAGCCGACTCCAAGGCTGCTGAACAGCAAAGGCTCGCCAATTTTGTACCCTGCGCCGTCAAGTGTACCGCCCGCAATACCGCCCCCCGCTGCAAGACCCAGGCTGGCGAGCATCATCACAAACCCGGTGCGTCGGTAACCCGAGTCATCATCATACGAGATCTCCAGACGCTGCGTTGCATCGTCGCCCAAACGCACGTTTTCCACCGCTCCTGTTGGCCCAAAAAACCTCAGCTCTTGTCTGGGTGATGCCGACACGCCGTAACTCCCGGCGGGCACCTCAAGAACACATGGTGTGACGCACATGGGACCTCGATTGCGCCGTCCTAGCCAGTCCATGCTTTCGGTCACGTCGGTCGAATAATCGAATCCAAATTGTCGAAACCGGTTCGTATAGAGCTGGTCTCGGAATTCAATTTCGAGCGGCACGCGGAGTTTGCTCACGTTGAGAACTTCAAGTCGGACGGTGGGTGACTGTGCGACCCCCTGGCTTTCCACGACCTTGATTTGCCCGGATGGCCCCGAGGCAGAGGACTGCGCGGCCGCGAGGGGCGACAGGAGCACAAGGCTCAATATTTGCAACGGTGACTTGGATATCTTCACTTTGGCTCCTTCGCTGCGCTCTACACGCTTATCCCAAAGCAACCTGACTGGTCGCAGCCACTGGGATCCCATCCGAGCTGGGCGCGCTGGGCGTGCCAGGGTGGCGCGTGAACTGCTCTCTCACGACGAGCGTTGCAACGTAGCCGTAGCCAAACGTGAACAGCGCGGCGAAGGGGGTGGCGAACCAGTGCTGCGTCATCACGCTCACCACCGTGGACATGGCCGAGAGCACCGCGAGCGAGCCCTCGAGCATGGGCAGATCTGCCCGGGCGCGGTACCGTGTGACGCCTCCGCTGGTGCCGGCCTTGGGTGTGCGGACGAACTCGCCCGACATGTGACGCATGCCTTCGAACACGGCCTTCGAAAGGTGAGGGGCCAAGCCCGCGCCGATGGCGAGCAGGGCCGGCAGCTGCTTCACGGCGTTCCAGCGCGAGCGGCCCTGCAGGCGCTCCGCCATCATGTAAAATACAACCAACGAGCCGGTGGTACCTACGCAGAGGGGCAAGTCGATGAGCAACATCATCTTGGCGTCGGTGCCAGGAAGCAGGATGAGCGCGGGCAGCAACAGCACGCTGAGCAGCACCATGAGCGGGTACGCGAAGTGCGGCGTGAGGTGAAACATGGCCTCAATGCGCTGCCCCAGTGACAGGTCGGAGTGCACCACGCGCTTAATGAGCTTGCGTGCGGTCTGCACAGTTCCCTTGGCCCAGCGGTACTGTTGCGCGCGCAGAGCGGAGACGTTCTCGGGCAACTCGGCTGGGGTCACCACATCGCTCCGGTAAGCGAATTTCCAGCCCGCGAGCTGCGCGCGGTAGGAGAGGTCCAAGTCCTCGGTGAGCGTGTCGTGCTGCCAGCCGCCGGCCGAGTAGATGGCCTCTTTGCGCCAAATGCCGCCCGTGCCCGAGAAGTTGAAGAGCCAACCTGAGGCGTAACGCGCGCGGTTCTCGATGAGGTGGTGGCCATCGAGCATGAGCGATTGCACTTTGGTGAGCAGCGAGTGATCGCGGTTGAGGTGTCCCCAACGCGCCTGCACCATGCCGATGGCGGCATCGTCAAAGTGCGGAACCAACTGCTGCAAGAAATCGCTGTTTGGCAAAAAGTCGGCGTCGAACACGGCGATGAGTTCGCCCTTGGCCTTGGCAAGGCCGTGGTCTAGCGCGCCGGCCTTGTAGCCCGTGCGATCGGTGCGGTGGATGTAGAC
>JAYWGI010000248.1:0-6170 GCA_043779025.1 Myxococcales bacterium | reverse complement strand
TTGAGATCGAAGACCTTGGAATTGCGTGGGGAACGATAGGCGACCTTCTCGTCGACATTTCGAGCGATGCGAGTGGGCGGCTCTACTGCTTCGAGGGGAGCACACGATGAGCCTCGCCTCCTTCAAGGAGCGCGTGGGTAAGCACGCGGGGCTCGCGCTCGCATCGGTGTACTTTGCATCACTGGTGGCCAGCGCGCGCAGCATCGGCTTTGGGCGCGACGAGAGCTTCTACTTCAGCGCTGCGCGCGCTTATGCCGGGTGGTTTCGGCAGCTGCTCACAAGCCCCGCCGTGGCATTCACGCGTGGCGCGGTCGATGCCGGTTGGAACTACAACCACGAGCATCCCCCGCTGGCCAAAGCGCTGTTCGCGTTCTCATGGATGCTCACCGAGGGCGGTAAAAGACTGGGTGTTGATGAGAGTCTGAGCTTTAGGCTCCCCGCGATGTTGCTCGCGGCGATGCTTGTCTGGCTCACGCATCGCATGGCGCGCGAGCTCTATGGCGACCGCGCCGCGTTCTTTGCCGCCGCGCTGCTGGCGTGCATCCCGCGCTTGTTCTTTCATGCGCACCTGGCGTGCTTTGACATCCCCATCGCGGCCATGTGGACGCTTGCGGTGTACATGTTTGTGCGTGCGCTGCGGGCGCCGACGCTCCCGCACACGTTGGGACTTGCGCTCGTGTGTGGGCTCACGCTTGCGACCAAGCACAACGCTTGGATGCTGCCGGCCGTGTTTGCTCCGCCGCTGCTTCTACGATTGGCGACCAGCGACGCCGCTACCCGCGCGCGGCTTGTGGGCACGGCGTTCTGTACGGTGCTCTTGGCGCCGGTCATCGCGATCGCGGCGTGGCCATGGCTGTGGTTCGACACGCTCCCCCGCATCCAGGAGTACGTGGGCTTTCATATGCACCACGACTACTACAACGTGGAGTATTTCGGCCGGAACATCAACGCGGCGCCTTCGCCGTTCGGTTACGCCTTCGTGCTCACAGCGGCCACAGTGCCCAGCGTGACGCTGCTGCTGTGGGGGCTAGGTGTGGTGCGGTTGGCAGGATCTTGGTGGGGCGATGTGCGAGCCTATGGGGCCAGGTTTTTCGCGCGCGAACAGCGCTTTGCCGAGCTCGTCTATCTTCTGGCGTTCGCGGTTCCTTACGCCGCCTTCATGGTGCCCAGCACGCCCGTGTTTGGCGGCACCAAGCACTGGATGACGGCCTACCCGTTCTTGGCCATTGCCGCGGGCTACGGCGCCGATTGGTGCGTAGTGCATGTATTTAAGATCCGCTGGTTTCGTCGTCAGCGATTCGCCTTTGCTGCCTTGGCCGCGTGCTTGCTGGCGGCCCCTTTGGCCGAGACTTCGCATGCGCGGGACTTTGGCCTGTCCAACTATGTGCCTCTGATTGGCGGCACGGAGGGGGGGGCGAATCTGGGCTTTCATCGCCAGTTTTGGGGCTTCACCACGCAGAGCCTGGCGCCGTACTTCGAGGCGGATCGCGCGCGCGGAAGTGTTTTCATTCACGACACCACGCAAGGCGCGTTCACGCAGATGCAGGCCGAGGGCCGCCTGCCCAAAGCCTTGCAGCCGAGCAATGCGCCCAACCATGCAAACTACGCCATCGTGCACCACGAGCTGCACATGGCGGAGATTGAATACAACTTGTGGAATGCATTTAATTCCCCCGCCCCAAGCTACGTGCTCACGCACGATGGAGTGCCCATCATCTCCGTCTGGAAGCGAGCCAAAAAACAGACCGGTGAATCTATCAAAGAGTAGGCCGTTCCCTTGGCTATCTTTAGCGCAGCCCACCAAGTCATTCCTGGTCACAAAACAATGGCGGGAGCTGTTTCGCTCAGATATCGCCTACCTCAAAGCTCATGCGGTAGCTCGCCATGATCCACACCGGCAAGTTGTAGAAGTGAAAGCCAAACTCATCGCTTGCCGGCATTGCAAGGACTTGGAGCAACGCCATGTCGCTGTGCTTCTTGAGGCCCACGCGCGTGCCGCCTGTGAAGCCAAATGCAAATTCACCGATGCGTGAACCGCCCCTGGGCATGTCCATGTAACGTACCGCCGGACCAATAGCGCCCAGCGATTTGCTTCGTAGAAATAGTACAGCCTCCAGTTTGGTGAGGGTGCCACCATCGTGCATCGTCGCGTGAAACCAGTCGAAGCTGTTTGCGGGCGAGTCCTCGTAACGGAGCGTTCCCGTTCCGATAAACCACAGGCTGTCCATGGGAATGATCAGCCGCGCGCGCGCCTCTGCGAAGGCCCAGTCTTGGGCCGTGAACGATTTCCCCGCATCGGCCTCCCGTCGTTGTGCAATTGTAAACTTGTCGCCTGGCGCGGCGCTGTAGTTGCGCCAGGTGTTGCGGTAGCCAACCGTGCCGCCCAATGCCAGGAACGCAACACGCAGCTCCGATTGCAGAGCGACCTCGCTGAACCCGAGGGACGCCAAGCCCGACGCGCGGGTGGTGAGCATGGTGAGATCGCCATCGAGTTCTGCACGGTGTTCCAAAGACAATTGCAGGCCGGCGGTAAACGCGTCGGCGTGGGCGTAGAGGCCCTTCTTTGGGGGGTCCAAAAAGAAGTCCTTGGGGCGCGGGTGGGCCGAGGCGACAGGGGCCAGCAGAACAAGAACCAGGCCAAGAACCGAGGATATGAGTGCATTATGCATGGGCAATTGGCGAGGACGCTACGCGCCGTTTCGTGCGGGCGCATGAGGAAAATGCCAAGGTGAAGACGATCAGCACGCACTGCGTTGTGCCCCGGAAGATCAAAAAGTCGGCGCAGAGGAAATTCGTCCGGTACACTTTCGACTCACACAGCTTTGGAGGCACACGTGAGCGACATCGTACGTAACGCAAAGAACGCAAGAGAATCATTGGCTTTGGGACTGGGCTCGCTGCAAGGGGACAGCGCTCTAGCCGCAGACGTGTTGGCCCTTGCGGAGCCGATTGCGAAGGCGATGGGCTCGCTGCATGACTTGGAGACCGCGAGCACGGACGAGGTGCGTGGCAAGGCCGAGTTGTCGCTGCTGCTCGTTCGTGAAGCGCTCGGCAAAATGCAGCTGATTGCCGACCCACCGTCGGTGGTCGTTGATGCCATGGGCTCCGTCGCCTCTGCGCTCAGTATGGTCAATCAGATCGCGCGCCAGTCGTTGGTCCCTGCGGCCGCTCCCGCTGTTTCGGCGGCCCCGCCGCCGCCCGTGGGTGTGAAGACGGAGATGACCACCGTGAGCGCCGAGGAGATCGCGGTGCTCGAGGCCAACGCGCCCGGGCGCTCGGGGGCTCCGCCGCGTCCGTCCAAAGCTGCGCCCGCCGTCACGGCCCCCGCTCCAGCCGAGGTGGTCGTTGTGGTGGAGGCCGCACCGGTTGTGAGCGACTCCTTCGTCGCCGCGGCGGCCGCTCCGGCAGTGGAGGCTCCGCTTGCGCCTGCAGTCGAGGCGCCCGTCGTTGCAGCATCTGCTGCCGAGGCGCCATCTAAGGCTGCGACGAGCGCCGGTGGCGTCGTTCGCGCGGAACTCGGCGTCCGCAGCGATTCGAACTTCTACAAGGGCCTCTCGGGAAATGACGTGGTCGATCACGGCGGACTTTTCGTCGCGACCTATGTGATCCCCAAAGTCGGGACGAGCATCCGCCTGGTCGTGACCATGCCCGGCGGCTACGAGTTCGATGTCCCAGCCGTCGTTGCGTGGGTGCGCGAGGCTGGAAGCACAAGTCAGGCACCTGGCTTTGGCGCGCGAATGTCGGAGCTCAATCAGGAAAATCGCGGTCTCATCCAGCGCTACGTGAAAAATCGAGAGCCGATGTTTTACGACGACCTCTGAGCCGAAGACCCGCTGTAGAGTGCGCGGCGTGAAGCTCGTGCGCTCTGCATCCAATCCAATGCTCGCTGCGCTTGGTTGCGCCGCGAGCATTTTGGTGTCGGCGTCAGCGCATGCAGTCCCGGATCCGAGTCTGGTTTGGACGACCATTGAGGCGCCCCACGTGCGGGTGAGCTATCACAGTGGCGAGCGCGCCATAGCCGAGCGCGCAGCCGACGTGGCCGAGGATGCCATCCTGCGGATTCAGCGTGTGCTCGGCCACGACGTGAGCTCCCGCATCGAGATGGTCATCACCGACGACACGGACGACTCGAATGGTTCCGCGGCTGTTGTGCCTTACCATCAGGTGCGCCTCTATGCGACTTCGCCCGACGACCTTTCGACCTTGGGGTTCTACGACGACTGGATGACCGAGCTTGTGACCCACGAGCTCACGCACAGCGTGCACATCGACAACACCCGAGGCATTCCTGCTTGGGTAAATGCAGTGTTTGGTCCACGATGGTTTCCCAATCAAGTACAGCCGCGGTGGCTGCTTGAGGGCCTCGCTGTGACCGAAGAGAGCGCTCTGACCACGGGCGGACGACTGCGTTCATCGCTGTGGGACATGTACATGCGCGCGGACTTTCTGGATCATCGCGTCGCGCGGCTCGATGAGATGTCGCACTATGTGTACCGCTGGCCACAGGGCAACATCTGGTACCTCTACGGGTCGCACCTGGTGGACTGGGTACGACGTACGCACGGGGACGAGGCCTTGCGCCGCTTGGTGCGTGACTACGGCGCAAACCCCGTGCCCTACGGCATGGGCAAAAGCGCGCGCATCGCGACTGGGCAAAGCGTGGAACAATGGTATGACGCGTGGTCCGCGGAGACGCATGTAAAGTACAATAATCAGCTTGCAGCGATTACCGCCCGAGGCCGCATCGAGGGCAAGCGCATCACCCACATGGGAGGCCGAATGCGCGCACCCCGATGGATTCCGGCGCGTCACCCGTGGCGGGCCTCGGGGAGTCTCATTGTCGCGAGTGATGGCCGCGAAGAGCAAAGCGGGCTCTACGCGGTGAGCACGGACAGCGCACAAGACCCCACGTTGATGCTTCGAGGATCAGGCAATTTCGCTGGAACATTTGCTCCCGATGGTGCGCTTTGGACAACCCGTCGCGATGTCACGAAGTATGTGTATTCTACCGGTGAGGTCTACCGCATTCCGTCCGTGGCCAGAGGAGCGTCCAACGTGGACGGAACCGACTTGAGCGATCAGCGCCTCACAACAGGAGCGCGCGCGGACGATATGGATCTCTCTCCCGACGGACACTGGGTGGCTTACGCCCAGAACCGTGCCGGCACGCGCACTTTGGTGCTCGCCGAGGTGCATGGTGACACCTTGAGCCGACCCGTTTGGAGTGCTCCGCTACCGCTCACAAGTCAGGTGTATACACCACGGTTCTCCCACGACGGCCGCACGCTTGCGTTTAGCGCTTGGACGCCCGGCGGCATGCGCGACGTGTTCTTGCTCGATGTAGCGACGCGAGTCATTCGCCGATTAGAGACCTCACGCGCGATCGAGGGGGGGCCTTCGTTTTCTCCCGACGACAGGCAGCTCTACTTCCACGGTGACCGCAGCGGCATCTCCAATGTGTACCGCATCGACCTTGCCACGGGCGAAACGGTGCAGCTCACAAACGTAGCCACCGGCGCTTACTACCCCGAAGTGTCACCGGATAGGAAAACACTCGCCTACGTGGGGTACGGAAGCGCTGGATTCGACCTCTACACGTTGTCGTTGCAGAATGCACGCACGCTCCCCGTGGGCGAAGATGCGTATGCGGTTTTGCCGCCACCTCGTGTGATCCCACACAACGACTATCCGAGCCGTCCGTACTCCGCCCTCAGCACGTTTGTTCCGCGTTCCTATGCCGTGGCGACCGCGCCGGCGGAGTTCGGGCAAGCCTATGTGTTGAGCTCCCACTTGGAGGATATTGCCACGCTTCACATTGCCGACCTTGGCGTCTCGTACCAACCCGAAGTGGGGCGCCCAGATTTCTCTGCAAGTTACAGCTATGGCCGATTGCCCATGCGGCTGGGCATGAGTCTTTCGCACGTGAACACTTTGTCGCGGAACGTCGGCTACAACGATCGCAGCACAGCCTTGCCGCGGTCCAATTGGGGGGTCAGTTCGCAGCTTAGCTGGGCCCGCAATCGGAGCTTCTGGGCGGAGAGCTTTACGCTCACCTACGGGTGGGCGCGGGGGTCCAGCGACCCTCTTCCGCTGGCTGCCGCGCCCGATCCCGAGACGCGTCCCGCGTTGCCACAGACGCAGAACAGCGGCGTGTTTCGTGCGTCCTACAA
>JAYWGI010000247.1:0-2280 GCA_043779025.1 Myxococcales bacterium | reverse complement strand
CGTCTAGACATCGATCTGTTTACGATTGTCGTCGACAACAAAGAGTACGATGAGATCTTGCGAGCGTTTTTGCACGCAGGCACACCCGACATCGATTGCCCGACCGACATCGCGCTGGCCGCTACCATGTACATGGCCGCCGAAAAGCACGGAGTTGGGTATCAATGGGACGGTCATTCGTTTCGTACCGAGGGGTCTGCGCCCATCGACTTTATGTACATGGATCAGCGCTACATACAGAGCGTGGTTGGAGCCTATGGTCGCACCAAAGATTTTGCATTTCGGTCCTTCCCAACCCTTTGGCTTAGTCAGCAATTTCGATGGTGGGTGTCGGTCAAAATCAAGCGAGTGCGCCCCTTGTACTGGCTGGACTACGACAAGGACGCCGTGAAAAAACTTCTTGCAGCCGAACTCGGCTGGCGATGGTACGGCGGTTTGCACTTGGAAAATCGCTACTCCGAGTTCCTGCATACGTACTACAACCCGCTCCGTTACAAGCGCGACATGCGGAGCATCGAGTACTCGGCGATGGTCCGCACGGGCAGGCTCAACCGCGACGAAGCATTGACCCGTATTCGTCTGCCGCGCGCCGTACGGCAGAACACAGTCGACATTGTAAAAAAGCGCCTAGACATCGACGCGGAGCAGCTTGAAAACATCCTCTCCGCACCGCCGAAAACCTACCGTGACTACAGCACCTACAAGCAGCATTTCGAGCTGCTGCGCCCGGTGCTCTACGTGTTTATGAGGCTGGGCTACATCTCCGCTTCTTTTTTCTCGAAGTATACCGCCAAGGCCATGCAATAGAGTCATCACTACGTGTTGCTTGTGCTCGCCGCCGTCGCGTTGGGCCGCGCAATGCCTCACGCGCGAGAGTGACAGATGCTTCAAAAGATGACGTTTCAAGGGCTCCGGGACGATTTTCAAGCGGTGATTCGCGAGGGCTATACTGTGATCACGTGCAGGCAGTTCTGCGCCAAGCGCGCGGCGCTCCCCCCCCGCACTGTGGTGAACCGCGTGGACGTCGATTTTTCGCTTTTAAAAGCGCGGCGCCTTCTGGACATTTTTGCGGAACTGGAGATCAAAGCGACATTTTTTGTCCGGCTGCACGCGCCTGAGTACAACCCCCTCTCGTTCGAGAACTACCTCATCATTCGCGCCATGGTCGAGGCGGGACACGAGCTCGGCCTGCATGCGGAACTTATGGACCAGCAAGCCATTTGGGGTGAGCCAGCGGATAATTGCTTGAAGCGCGACTTGGCGGTGATGCGCGAAGCGTTTGGCGTTGATGTGGTGGGCGTGGCGAGTCACCGAGGGCTCACGCCGTGGAACAACTTGGACTTTTGGCAACAACACCAAGCCGGTGACTTCGGGCTCCTGTATGAAGCCTACGACAACTCGCCAGCCTTCAACCTCTTTGGCACCTCGCGATACGTGAGCGATAGCGAGTGGACCCAATGGAAGTCCTACCAAAACGGCGTGCTCGTGCCAGGGGATCGCAGAACGCTCGGCGAGCATGCGCAGAGCGGTCCGCCGCTTCTGTATTCGCTCATTCACTCTGACACGTACTACGAGCGACACCCCTATGAGCGCGACTGAGCCTGTTTGCTCCAAAGCCCGTTGACACATTTGGCCATGTGACAGTAGTGACACCGGGCCGGGATGAAGGTCGCTTTACTTGGAAATATGAACAATTTGATGTTCTCGGTAACGCGCCACCTGCGCGACCGCGGCGTCGATGCTGACCTGCTCGCCTTCGACGATGACCCGAAGCACTTTCATCCCTCGCTGGACACATTCTCGCTCGACTACCAGCGCTACTTTCGGTCCCTGCCCTGGGGGACGCCCGAGCGCTGTCTGACAGTCTCCAAAGAAGCCGTGGCGCGAACACTCGCCCCCTACGACGTACTTGTGGGCTGTGGCGCTGCCCCAGCGTTTGCGTTTCGCGGAGGCCGAACCCTGGATCTCTTTATTCCCTACGGGTCCGATCTTACGGACCACCCCTTTCGTCTTCCGCGCCTGAACCGACGCAGCCTTCGCTCTGTGGCGGCGTTCCCTATCTTGCAGCGTCAAGGACTACGTCGCACGCGCGCTGTGCTTGGAGACCCGAGCGTGGCCATCGAACCCATGCTCGAGCGCCTCGACTACCCTGGCCAGCGGATTGTCTCGAGTCCGCCTCTTGTTCATCCACCGACATACACCCCGGAGCTCTTGCTCGAGTACCAAACGCGGTGTCATTGGTTTCAGGAGGTCCGCGCATTACGAGAGGAAGCGGACGTT
>JAYWGI010000246.1:0-6189 GCA_043779025.1 Myxococcales bacterium | reverse complement strand
AAGGGCATCAACAGCGTGTGTGAAGGTGCGGCTTGGCGGATCGACGTGGGAATGTCCAAGCACTACGGCGGCGCGCCAGCTGCGCTCGAGATCCGGGGCGATGCTGTGAAGGTGCTTCAGTGATGGCTGCGTTCGACTTGCGAACGATTCCCGCGGACGTGCTCGCGCTCTGCAGCGAGATCCGCACGGCTGGACATCGCGTGTGGGTGGTGGGTGGCTGCGTGCGGGATGTGCTTCGGGGTGAGACGCCTGCCGACTGGGACATGTGCACCAGTGCGACCCCTGCGCAAATGATGGCCGTGTTTCCGCGCGCCATCCCGACGGGGATCGCGCACGGCACGGTGACGGTGGTGCGCAACAAGGAGCACTACGAGATCACCACGCTTCGGCATGAGGTGGGGTTTAGCGACGGCCGCCGCCCCGACGCCGTGCACTTTGTAGACGACATCGCGCTCGACTTGGCGCGCCGCGATTTCACCGTCAATGCCATGGCGGTAGACCCGCAGAACGGCGCGCTGGTCGACCCCTTCGGAGGCGCTCAAGATTTGGCGCTTGGCGTGATTCGCGCGGTGGGTCACGCCTCCGAGCGTTTCGCGGAAGACGGGCTGCGCGTGCTCCGCGCCGCACGATTTGCAGCCCGGTTCGAGTTCTCGCTCGATGCCGCCACGGAGTCGGCCATCTCCGGGAGCTTGGATTCGTTCCGCAAAGTGTCGGGCGAACGCGTCCGAGATGAGTGGGCAAAAAGCATGCTCGCGCCAAAGCCCTCGGTGGCGTTTGAGCTGATGCGCCGCACCGGTATCTTAGGCGTGACCTGCCCCGAGATCATGGAGAGTGTAGGATGCACGCAAAATCGCCATCACTCGTTCGACGTTTGGGGCCATGCCATGGCCTGCTTGGACTGCAGCCCCCGGGACGCCATGTTGCGCCTCGCGGCCATGCTTCACGATGTGGGCAAACCGCGATCCAAAGCTTGGTCCGACAAAAATGCAGACTACACGTTTTACGATCACGAGCGCATTGGGGCCGAGATGGTCGGGCCCATCTGCGCGCGTCTTAAGCTCAGCCGTGACGAGAGCGTGCGCATCACGGACTTGGTGCGTCACCACATGTGGCACTACGATGCGTGGGGGGACGCCGCGGTGCGCCGTTGGATCCGCAAAGTGGGTGTAAACCGCATTGAGGACTTGTTGGCGCTGCGCGCCGCTGACGTGCGCGGCAAAGGGCCGGGCAAAGATTTTGCCGAAGACGACGCGCGCACGGCCGCGTTTCGCGCGCACTTGGAACGGGTGCTGGCAGCCGGCATGGCGTTTGGCACCAAAGATCTCAAGATCAATGGCTCCGACTTGATGAGCGAACTGCAGCTCAAACCTGGACCGCAGCTGAAGCAAATCCTGGAGGCCTTGCTTGAGGACGTGATGAACGACCCCGCGCAAAACGAACGCTCAGCTTTGCTCGCCCGCGCCCGCGAACTCGCGTAACTTGCCGATCTATGAGCCGCCTTTCTTTTTTCGTCAAACGCCTCGTCAGCGAAGGTCCCTCACTCAGCGCGCGCGTCACGATGAGCGACAACCAGCGTGGTGTCGTGGGGCTCATCCACGGCTACGCTGACCATGCCGAGCGATACGATCGCGTTGCGGAGGTGTGGGCCAGCCAAGGTCTCAGCACGGTGGCGATCGATTTGCGAGGTCATGGCCGTTCGAAGGGACCACGCGGCTATTGCGAACGCTTTGAGGAATACCTGGACGATGCGCGCGAGCTCACGGCGCAGGTGAAGAGCCATGCAAGCGGACAGCCTTGCGTGCTTTTTGGCCACAGCTTTGGAGGCTTGGTGGCCACCGCTTCGGTGATCGCGGACCCCACCCCCTGGGACGCGGTAGCGCTCACCGACCCGTTTTATGGCCTTGCGCTGAAGGTGCCGGCGCCTAAGGTTTTTGCTGGTAAGCTCATGTCGCGCCTCGTCCCTCGGTTTGGGCTGCCCAGCGGCCTTTCGGGCAAAGACGTCACTCATGATGCGGCGCTTGCGCACGCTTACGACACCGACCCGCTGGTGTTCAAAAATGCGACGGCGCGTTGGTTCACGGAGGCCACCGCAGCTCAAGCACGCGTACAAACCGCCGTACGCCAACTGAGCCTTCCGTACTGGATGGGCTTCGGAGGCGCCGACCCCGTAGCAAGCCTGCAGACTGCACGCGATGTGTTCGCCGACGTAGGCAGCACGGACAAAACCATGCGCGTCTACGAGGGCCTCTACCACGAGATCTTGAACGAGCCCGAAGGCCTCAGCATCGCCGCCGAGATTGGCACATGGATGCTGGCGCGAATGAGTTGATAGCGAGACATCACCTAGCGACGCTCAAAGCAAAGAGCCTTCGGTGACAGATTGTCTCCGAAGGCTCTTTGCTTCGATCACCGAAGTGACCGGGATTTGCTCACTTGCAGAAGCCGAGGTCGCGTCCGTAGGTGCTGAACGCGACGCAGGTCTTGCCACCGGAGCAGCCGGTGTTGGTCGCAGGCGTGAAAGGCTTGCCGGCATCGGATGTCCCGCCATCCGCACTGGTCGTGGTGCCAGCGTCAACCGCTGCCACACCAGGAACGGAGCAAATCTCGAACTCAGTAACATCCACCGCGGCTTTGCAGATCGTGCCCATGGTGTTAGCCGCCACTTGAAAGGTCTCAGCGCACCCGAGGTCTGTCTTGATCTCGAGTGGCTTAGCCCCCGCACGCGTGGTTTGCACCAAAACGCACTTGGTGCCCATGTTGCAATGCTCGGGACCAGAGCACTCCCATCGTGTACCCGTCGCGGGTACCTCGAAGCCACATGCCGCCCCGTTGGCTGCACAGCTGCCCGTTTTGCCGCTGCTCCCCGTCGCGCTGCAGCAGGTCTCGCCCAAGCCGCAGTTGGTGCCTCTGAAGCTGCTACCCGCGTCGGCTACCGCTACTGAGAACGGGCAGAATGGACCCGTGCCGGCGGCACGAACCTTTGGCGGGCTCGTGTCTCTGCAGGTGCCACTATCGACCGCCGGAGTGACGCTGCCATCGGTACGCGGGTCGTCAGGCGTACCCGTGTCTTTGCCGACGGTGCTTACGAGCTTGGTGCCCGCATCATCGCTGCAGGCGGCGACCATGGCAATGGCGCTGAAGAGGGAAACTGTGGTGAGGGCCCAGGCGAATCGGTTCGTCATGAGCGGGTCCCTTAGCACACGCCCGCCGGCTGTCACGCCCCTTGATGTGACGATTCTGTGCGCCCGCGCAGCCACGGAAACGCCTCCATCTCGAACACTGGGGGCAGCAGTCGATGAGCCCGGCGCCCGAGCTCCCAATCGGTCATGCGGAGGGCGAGGTAACAACTGACGCTGGCCAAGACCAGCCCAGCCACCACGTCGATGAGGTAGTGCCAACGCAGGTACATCGTAGCGATGATGATTTGCGTCGTCCACATCGTTAGGGGAAGCCATAAGTAGCGCATAGGCGTGGCGTTGCGGTGCACCCACGCGATCATACAAAACACCGACGGCCCCGCGGTATGCAGACTAGGGAAAATATCTTTCTGCGCGCCGTTGGTAGCCACTGCATCCTGCACCAAATGCCAAAATATTCCGCCCTGGAGGGGGTGCGTAAACGTCCCCGCAAAGTACTGCATTGGACCATAACCAGGCACCAAAATATAAAGCATGTGCCCTGTGCAAAATACGAGCACGAGCGACGTGCAAAGATGCAAAAGCCGCCGCATATTACGCGCATTGAGTAGGTAGAACACTGCGTGAGCAACAATAATAAAAAAGTGAGAATAGTAAAAAAGCGCAAACCATTCTGTGCGCGCGGCGGTCACATACTTGTCCCACGCAAGGGCAGGCTCGTAGCCAAACACACGCATGTCAAACGCGTAAATCTGCGCGTCGTAGGCGGTGCGTGATGCGGCCGGAAGAATGTACTGCAACTGCAAATAGGTTCCTGCAGTAACCGCCACAAATCCGGCCCGGTATGCAAGCTCAGTCCAAGGCGAAGGTGCGGTTCGCGGCCGGAACTTGGCGACGTAAAGTAAGGCCGCGGCAAGCGCCAAATCGATGCAAAGAACGGCAATCGCGTGCTCGCGACGCGGGCCGTAGCCGCCCAACGAAGCCAACAGCAGTACCACGAGGTAAAACACGGCATACATGTCGAGTAGCGCGAGCTTTTCGAACCATCGCGCACCGTTCGGCGCGGCGGAGGGCGCTGTGCCGTCCTTCACCTTAGGGTTCGTTCAGGGGGCGCAGGCGCACGGTCGTCGCCGACACCTTTAACTTGGCACAGCAAGCGAGACGCACGTTGGGGCCGGCGTCCAGCGCCTCGAGCAGGTCAAGCTCTTCGTCCTCCGCCGGATGCAAGTCGGTTGCGCCTGCAAGCACCTCCACTTGGCACGTGCCGCACGATGCGCCACGACACGAAAACGGAACGGGCGTTGGGTTCAAATCGCATACGTCGAGAAGGCGGGCCTCCGAAGAGACCTGGACCTGAAGCAGTGGCCGCGGAGGGGCGTCGAATTCGACGGTGGGCATTTCTAAAGCTTATACCTTTGCTACCCACGACTGAGCAACAGGACGTGTTCTCGGCGCGGCGCATTTCGGAAGGCGCCTTGGGTGGGGCCGTGAAAGTGGGGGCGCTCTTGACTCGCCCCGGCTGTGAGAGTGAAGGGCGTACCGGCAAGCGAAAACGCAATCGCCTCGTCCGCACGCATCGGGGTGTCCCCGACGGCCGAGTCGGCCATCAGCAGCGCCACCCTCGCGCCGGGTGACGTGACCCGTGCCAGCGAGCGTAGCATGCCAGCGAGCTCGCCTTGCCATGCGGCGCGGGCCTCAGAGGGATTCAGCTGCGAGTAAACGCGGCGCGCGCCAATCTCGCCCTTGTGCATGCTGTCGGTACTCAGGCCAAGCCAGCGCATGCGCATGTCGTGGTGCTCTACGTAATCGTAGGTGGCGGCATACGGCGGCGAGGTGACGACCACCTGAGCTTCGCCCGCGCGCACTCCCTTGAGATCGCGCACGTCCGAGATAAATGTGAGCAGGCGCGGTTTTGGCTGCGGCAGCTGACGGTGAAAGATATGCAGGCCGTCGACAAAGCTCTCCGCTCGCCGCTGAAACATCTTGGCGGGGTAACCCGCGGCGATGCGCTTGTCGGTTTGCTCCTCGGAGGTGTCGGCGCGGCGTACGCTGAGTTTGGTGAGCAGAGAGCTTAGAATCAAGTCCAATGCGTCACGCACGGGGCTGCTGGGCTCGCTGTAGATGCCCACCCGCAGCCCGTCGAGCTCGGCCAAAACGTGGGGTGCAAACGCCGCGCGGTCTTCGGGCCCGTAGTCGGCTGCATAGCCGCGGCGTTTGGTGCGTCGTTCGTCGGCCACCGCGCGCACACGGATGGCAGCAGCCAGCAAATCGTCTGGGTTAAACCCTGTTCCGGCCTTGGCCAGTGTGAGGCGTACGGCCAGCGGATTGAGGTCGGCCGCGATGGTGTTATGGCCACGAAGTATGGCCTCTACGGGCACGGTGCCGGAGCCGCAAAAAGGGTCCATCACCACGTCGCCAGGGCCTGCCAGCGCGTAGATCAAGCGTGCTGCGGTCTCGGGGTGCATACGTGCAGGGTACACGTGAAAGTCGTGCACATGCGGTCGGAGCAAGGACGAGTCTTGCACTTGCGTTGCCGACGCGACTTCGAGTGCATACACAAAAGCCTGCGTGAGATCGGCATCGCCGAACACGCTTACCTTGCCGCCTACATGCGTAAGAGAACGGCGCTGCCCGCTTTGGCTGCGCCGTTCCTGGGTACCGTTGTGACCGATTCCGTCTCGTCTCGGGTGGCCCGGTGAGCGTCCGTCGCGGCTTCGACCGCCGTCGTTGCGAGCGTCGTTCACGGCTTGACCAAGTTCGTTCCCGGCGGGGGCGTAAAGCGAAAGCTGTCGTCGCTCACGGCTTCGTTCACGCGCGGCGCCGTAAAGTCGAATCTGTTCTTGTTGCCTTGGCCGTCGACCACCAACACGCGGCGCACCTGCGATGTCGCATCGTCCACGTAGAGCAACAGCTTCTTCACCGACGGCATATCTTTGAGAGGGGTGCCGACGAGGACGGAGCCTCCTGGGAAGTTCATCGTCGCGCCGTCGAAGGCTTGAAACTTGAAGGTGTCTTGCAGCTTGGAGCCACCCACCAAAAAACCCAGCGCCGC
>JAYWGI010000245.1:0-6206 GCA_043779025.1 Myxococcales bacterium | reverse complement strand
AAGTTGGAGTACACCACGCTGGCACGGTTGGGGCGGCAGTCGGCGGCGCCTCCCGGCGAGTATTGATCTACCGAGCGCACCTTCTTTTGGGCGGTGAGCTTGTTGAGCATGGAATCCATGTTGCCGGCACTGACGCCGACAAATAACCGAGGCGTCCCCATAC
The DNA here is from genome assembly GCA_043779025.1 of Myxococcales bacterium. Lineage (GTDB taxonomy): Bacteria > Myxococcota_A > Polyangia > Polyangiales > Polyangiaceae > JAAFHJ01. The sequence continues at coordinate 6,043 of JAYWGI010000245.1, read as the reverse complement.
GCTGCATGTCCTCAGTGCTGTCCCAACGCGGCTGCGCGATGACGCCCACTCGGTAACCTCTGCCCTCCAAAAATCGCGCAATCAAAATGGGGCCAAACGCGGGATGGTCCACATAGGCATCACCGCTCACAATGAGAATGTCGAGCTGGTCCCAGCCTCGGTCGAGCATCTCTTGCCGGGTGGTCGGGAGAAAAGCATCGGTAGGCTTCACGCCGCGCTTTTTGAGAGGAACAAGCTGCGCCATCTAAGGGGGCCTCTACCACGCGCGCCTCGAACGGCAACCATCGACCTACATATCGTTGGGTATGTAGGTAAAAAAACGGGCATGTAGGGTTGCGAATCCAACGGCTTCTGTCAGGTTGTAGCTATGGCGCGCAACGAGATGACCCGACTCCGCTGGCGGAGCAGAGGCTTGCTTGCGAGCTTCGTTGGCACGTTGTTACTGGCCGCGTGCGCCTCCAGTGACGAGACGTCCCTAGGTACGCGAGACGCGGGCACGACCAAAGTCGTGCCCGCAACCACGCGAGATGGCGGGACTCGTGACGAAGAAGCAACCGCTTCATCCGAACTGCCATGGGAAGTGCGCAGCCCTCAAGGGGAGAGCCTCGTGCCCGATATTTTTTATGCAGAAGACTTGCAAAATGAGCAGATTATGCCGACGTCGCTCGCCGTGCGCGGGGGCCGCAACCTGATCAATCGCATGATCTACCCCACGCTCGGGAACCCCAGCTTATATGTGCGAAACGACGACCAGGACAGCGTGAGTGTGGTCTTGCGGCTTGAGAAGTCGAAGCTCATCGAGCTGGGCGCCACATGGACGAATCCTGTTGCTGGAACATCACGCTCCGAACTCGTCTTCCCTGCCGGCGCCCCGGGTTCGTTGTCACTCTATTTGGCGCCCCGAAGCGAACGCACGGCCACTGAGAACATGGAGGCCTCCGTCCACGGACGCGCAAAGGTGTCACAGGTCGTCCCAAAACGATTTGAGCTTCAGGTTCTGCCCACCGATGCGCCGGCCGCGTTTCAGGCGCGCGTTACCGTGCGCGCCGTGCTCCGCCGCGAGGAGCTCGCGGGCGTCCCGGCCGGTTTGTACGACTTACGCTACGAGCTGCGTCGTCAGAACTCGATCGAAGGCGCAACCACCGCAGGTGGGTTTTCGGAGCTCGCTTACAACGCCGTGCGCATCTTCGACACAATTAACCCGGACAACTTCAACGTGATGAACGTCACGGACACTCAAGTGGCGAATCACACCTGGTACGCGGGTAAGACGCTCGACAAGCTTGCAAGCTTGGTGAGCTACTTGAACGGCGCGCAGGGCGGCGAGGCGCGAAGGAGCTCTTTTATCCTCTTCAACGGAGATTTGCACGATGGCGGCTCGCCGTTCACGCTGCGCCAAACCGCCGTCGCATCGGTGTACAGAGACGAGGCCGAGCGCATCGTCTCCTTGCTCAAAGACCTGCCACTTCCCATCGTGCTGACGCCCGGCAATCACGACGGCTGCGCATCCACGGGTGCAGTGCCTGCGAGTGCTGCCGCGATCGATGCGGCAAGCGGCATTACGCTACGCGGGATCATCGACGCCAACCGTCCGCTGGCATGGCCCTCGTTTGACTGGAACAAGTTCGCGGCAGCCACGGCCGCTGTGCCAGCCAATGGTCGTGCTCTGGACCTTTTTGGGGGTGCGTTTCAGCGACGTGCGGGCTCAAAAAGCTTTGCAGAGGGATGGACGGAAGTCCCACGAGCAAATCGCAACTACCTACTCTACGACGGCTTCCAGCAGTGGCAACGAAGCTACGGTCCCTTGTATTTTTCCTTTCGCTTTGGCCACAGCAGCTTCCTCAGCCTCAACACCTACGAGCTGCGGCAGCACATGCGCACGGGCTGGGGCATGTACACGGTCAACTACGGCGGCGGCATGTCATCGGTACAGCTCGAGTGGCTGAACCGCGAGCTCACTGCCGCGCAAGGCACCGATGTGGTTCTCAGCGCCCACCACGACCCGCGCGGTGGACACATGAACCTCGACCGCGGCTACTACTACCCATTGTTGGCCTACAACGGGGTGCCCCAAAGCTTGTTCAACTACACCAATAGTGAGGTGATCAACCCGCTAGCCTGCAAGCTGCCAAACTGGGCCCTATCGACCACCAGCCAAACCTCATGCCTTCACGACGGGCTGCAAGAGTGGATGGCCCCCGATTTGGACTACGACTGCAGCGACGAAAAGAGGTCTGCCGCCACCGGCAAATGCGATGCAGCGGTTGTGCAACGCGACCGCGCTTCGACTTACCGCTTCTCAGCGATGGAGCTCATGGACACCATCGCCAATGCCACCAACGTACGCACGATGGTTCTAGGCCACACCCACACCAACTCGCTCGAGGTGCTCGCACCCGGCGATTCACTGGCCCCCGACTCGCTCACTCCCGCGCAACTTGAGCGCATGGCGTCTCTCGAAGTCTCTCACCCCACTCGCGGCTACGCGTGGCAGGCAAACCAGGGAAGCCACTCAGCGGAGTACACCAAAGACGAACTCTCCAAGACCCAACTTGAGGCACGCATGGCGTACTACCTCCAGCTCTACGAAGCTGCTGCGCGGCGCTACCGGCATACTTTGGGCGACCACGAACTCGTGATCATTCGCACCACTTCGCTGGCTGATCTCACCCCTCAGAAGCACAACGACGACACCATGATGGGGTTCTCGCTGCTCGGTTTTTCGCCCCAACGCGGCACCACGGGCAGGCTCAATGCAATGCGCTACTTTCAGTATCGCGCAGACGGAATCTATAGCTTGGTGGCTGATGACCTGCAAATATCCAGGCAATCGTCGATGGACCTCACTGGACCCAACAATCCGCTCAATGCGCTTTTTGAGTAGCTGAAAAACGTGCTGACACGGCTGCGTGGTCGGAGTCGACAGTGAGCCGCGCGGCGCCCAGCAAAGGGCCGTGGTCCCGCAGTTTGGCGTTGTGTACCAGCACCTCCGTCACCTGCGCTCGGAGTGCACGCGACACCAGGATGTGGTCGAGCGTCATGGGTTGCCCCTGAAACATGCATGTTGCACGTGTCTCAGACGGCAGAGGCGCAATGAGCTCCTCAAAGGTCGCTCCTCGAAGAGCCGCAAGAGTTGCGCTCCCCGGCTCGTCGTTGGCGTCTCCGGCCAGCACCACATGGCCACCGCGGTGCGCATCGAGCAGTGTGACCGCATAGGCGCTAAGCGATGCGGCTTCTGCTGCGCGCCAGGCATCGCTACGCGCCTCGCCTGTCAGCGTGGGGCTCCCCACCATCGTTGGCAATCGAGACTTAAAGTGAAAGCAAAGAACATCGACAGGCCCGAGCGGCGACTCCACGCGAAGATGCACGGCGCCACGCTTCGGCCCGCGCAGGTCTATGCCTAGCGCGTCCGGGCGATGGTCGGCGGCGTAGAGCACAGGAAGCCTCGTGAGTATTCCGCATGCAATGCCCCGGTCATCCGCGATCCCTAGGCGAGCCGTCGCGTTGCCTCCGGGGCACCACGCCATGGCAAGCCGCTCGAGCATCTCCACCGAGCCGACCTCTTGCACGCAGACCACGTCAGCACGTGCGTCACGCAGCGCCTTGCCCATGTCGCGGATTTTGAGCGACGTGAGGTTCTCCTCCCGCACGTTTTTCGGATCAAAAAAATTTTTGAGGTTCCAGCTAATGAGACAAAACACCCACGTAACCTTACCACGGGTGGCGCCAACAGAGACTATGTAGCGCACGGGTCACTCGACGCCGGAGCAGAATCCGCCTACACCCAAAGCACCCACCGACCATGGCCTCTCGCTTCCCTCCCCCCACCGTGCCTTCGGCGTACACGGCGCCCCTGGCAACGCCGCACACGCGAAGCCTTGAGTGCGATATCTGCGGCGAGCGACAAGCTCATGACCCAAGCGACGCGCAAGCCAACTTCGCGAGAAGATATGCTGTCGTGCATACCGCGAGGGGGCATCGCGTGCAGGAGGACTATGTGTGTTCCGACTGCGGTACGGCGTTTCTCGTGGGCGCTCGTATCCGCGCGAATCTCGCCGAAGAAGAGGGCTGAGGCGCCACGCCATGGGAGCCAAACCAGAGCGAGAGCAATCGCACGAAGAGGAGCAGGCCACGAGCATTCGCCCGCCCCGTGGCTATGCCGTGTTTCTGCACAACGACGACTACACGACAATGGAGTTCGTCATGGAGGTGCTGATGCGCTTCTTCGCTAAGACGGAAACCGAGGCCCAAGCACTCATGCTTCGCGTGCACACCCAGGGCAAAGCCGTTGCAGGCCTGTATTCTAAAGATGTCGCAGAAACCAAAGTGCGCTTGGTCACCGACCACGCGCGTGCCCACGAAGCGCCACTGCGCGTCACGGCTCAGCCGGAATAGTTGCACAATACATCATGGCAAAAAATCCCATCGCTCCAGTCCTCGCGCGTGCGCTGCATGACGCGCGCGCGCTCGCACTCAGCTTGGAGCACGAGATGCTGCTCCCCGAGCACGTGCTCGTGGCTCTCACGGAGGACACAAGTGTTTCCGCGTTGCTCGCCTCGGCCGGAGCCGATGCCGAAACCGTGCGCAACGAAGTGCTTGCGTACCTTGCGTCAGAGGTGCCCGCGGCGCCCGTGCAATCAGTTCCCACGGCCTCTGTAGGGCTAGAGCGAATCTTTTCTCGCGCGGTGTCACATGTGCGCGCGTCGGGCAAAGGTCATGTCGATGGCGCCGATTTTCTGGTCGCATTGCTGGAGGAAGAAGACTCGCACGCGGCCTACGCGTTGCTGTCTCGCGGAGTGACTCGCTTCAGGCTCGTGGAGCGGGTCGTCGCTTCAAGCGCCGCCACGCAATCGTCCGCAGCAGGTGCGACGCCGGTCTCAGAGTACCTCGAAGACCTGGTCGCACAAGCCAAGGCCGACGCCTACCATCCGGTATTCGGGCGCACGCAGGAACTCTATGCGCTGATTCGAGTGCTTGCGGGGTCCCGCAAAAACTCCGCGCTCATTTTGGGAGACCCTGGAGTGGGCAAGACGGCGCTGGTGCGCGGCGGGCTCGCCCTCTCACTTGCTCGAGCCCAAGCCCACGAGGCCATCCAGGACTTGCGCATTTGGTCTTTGGACATTGCGGCCTTGCATGCAGGCGCGCAGTTTCGCGGTCAGCTTGAGGAGCGCATGCAGAACGTGCTGCGCGGCTTGGAGCAAAGCCCCAACAATGTGCTTTTTATCGACGATGTCGCGGCTTTATCGCCTAGCGGCCAAGGTAAGGGCGGCTTGGACATGACCCAACTTTTGCGTGCCTCGCTCGCGCGCGGCGTGCTGCGCATTGTTGCCACCGCGAGCTTTGAGGAACATCGACGCGATCTCGAGAAGGACCGCGCCCTGATGCGGTGGTTCCAGGTTGTGGAGCTGCTCGAGCTGAGTGCAGAGACCGCACGCGAGGTAGTGGCAGCGCGCGTTCCCGAATTGCGTGCATTCCACCATCTTTCGCTCAAGAAGGGCGTCATCGACGCCAGCGTCAAGCTCTCGAAAGAGCGCCTACCGGAGCGTCGCTTGCCCGACGTGGCGCTCGACGTGCTCGATGCCGCCATGACGTCTGCACGGCTGGCAGGAGGCAAAACCGCCGTGCGCGTGGCCGACGTGGAAGCCGTCGTTGCGCGCCTCGCGCGCGTGCCGGCAGAGACCGCGTCGCACAGCGATCGCAACAAGATGGCCGGGCTTGAGCGCGCCCTCAAGAGCGAGCTCTTCGGGCAAGATGCCGCAATCGAATCGGTCGTGCGCGTACTGCTGCTTGCGCGCGCAGGGCTGCGTTCGGGTGAGAAACCCGAAGCCAGTTTCTTGTTCACGGGCCCCACGGGGGTAGGCAAAACGGAGCTTGCGCGCACGCTTGCTCGTCAGCTCGCCGTGCCGCTTCACCGCTTTGATATGAGCGAATACACAGAGCCCCATTCGGTCGCGCGCTTGATTGGCGCGCCGCCCGGCTATGTGGGATTCGATCAAGGCGGGCAGCTCACCGACGCCGTGGCCAAGAGCCCCCATTGCGTGAT
>JAYWGI010000244.1:0-6250 GCA_043779025.1 Myxococcales bacterium | reverse complement strand
AAAACGCGTTGGCAGGCGAGCTCTTGGAACTGCGTGATCGCGTGCAGATTGCAAGAAGCCCCTTGGTGGAAGATCTCCGTAGCGACACGTTGGAGCAGGCAATGCATGCCGTTGTTGAGCGCTACAAGTCGCGCTCGACCGTTGCAAATTCGCTATCGAAGCGTGAATGGCGAGACGAAAGCGTGGGGGTGCGACGGGTCGCCGTGTGCCCGACCGGCGCGCTGTGCTTTGATCCCTTCGAGCGGGTGGGGAGCAGCGACCAGGAGCGCCGCGCGCGCGCCCTCGTTTGGGTCTGGAGCCACGCGGCCATTCTTGTGCTGCCCGACAAGGCAAGCTTACGCACCGCACATTTGTTGTTGCAGGAGCAGGCACAGGCGTTGCCGTCGATGCTGGCGGCTGTCTACAGCGCCGATGCATTCGCCCCGGTCAGCCCCGAGATCGTGGAGTCGGCACGCGCTCTGAACAGCGAACTCAGATCGCTGAGCTCGCGCATAACTCCGACGCCCGAACGCGCCTGGCTCGAGGCCATCGCGGAGGGTGCGCAGGCCAGTACGCCCATCGCACTCAGACCCAATGAGCTCCTCCTACTTCCGCGGGTCTCCGCGCTTGCGCGCGCGGGCGACGTGCAGCGCGAGGTCGAAACATGTTTGAACGAGCACGCCATGACCGCGACCTGGGGGGTGGCGCCGGTGAGGTAGCGCCGCGTAAGCGTGTGAATGCGCGTAGGCAGGGGTTGTGAACAGGGGTTCACGCTACGTGGCAATTTGCAGTTTCCTGCGTTTGGCATGCGGCGTGCAGCGAAGGCCGCATGAATCTCACAACACGCGTTTCAGTCGGCATTCTCCTGGTCCTAGGCGTCGCCGCGGGCTGCACGGCAACCGCCACCGGCGGCTCCGGGAGCGGCGGCACGACCAGGACCAACAACTCCAGGGCGTACAACTCCTGCAGGAGCGACTGCAGCTACGCCCACACCGAGTGCTTCAACAATTGCAACTCAGCATCGAAGCCAGGCGAATGCCGCAGCAACTGTGCTCGCATGCAGCTCAGCTGCCAAAAGTCCTGCGAAGGCATGTACCCGCAAGCGAATGACTCTACCTGCCGAAACGACTGCAGCTACGCCTACACGGACTGCTTCAACGGCTGCAACGCCGCCGCCAGTCCAAGCACTTGCCGCAGCGTCTGCAGCAGTGAGCAGCTCAGCTGCCAGCAAGACTGCCGCTCGCGGTATCCTTGAGTCTAGCCGAGCTCGGTGCCGACGCGCAGCACATCCAAGTAGCGCGTGTAGGCAAACATGCGATCGCGCAAAAGGCTACACGGACTACCCAAGCATGTAGTCCACACGCACCGCGCAAGCGCGCAAAGCGCGCGAGCAAGCCCTCCCCGCAAGCGGCGAAGCCGCGAGCAAGCCCTCCCCGCAAGCGGCAAAGCCGCGAGCAACGCCGCTCCCGCAAGCGCGCAAAGCGCGCGAGCTAAAAAAACCAGAGCTGGCAAACCCGCGCAAGGCGCCGAAAAGCTAGGGCGTCCGGCGGCCGCCGTGTGTTCCTCACACATCAGGCCGCCGGCAACCGACGATTTTCGGATGCCTTGCGCGGGTTTACTTCCAGGCTTCGGCGTCTTTGCATGCTTGAGCCGCGCTAAAGTCTGCGACCTTCACACTGCCCGGACGCGTCTTGAGCCAGGCGACCAAGCAGCGATAGCCGTTGTCGTCTTGCGCCAGCACTTTGCCACCCTTGTGGCAAAGGTAGGCGTTGCGGCCGTTTTCGCAACCTTTGGCCAAAGCCTTCTCAATGAGCAACAGCCGGTCTGGATCCGCTCCGCCCTCCGCGACGACGCGCGCCATCATCTCCGGCTGCACAGCCACGAGCGACTGGTAGTTGAACTGCTTTTCTTCTTCGGTCGTGTTTTCTCCTCCGGGGAACAGACCGCCGTCCGGTTTCGCCGCGCGCAAACCTCGCGTACCGTAGTTGCGTAACCCGCGGCCGGACTGACCATGGCAGTCCAGCGTGCCGCACCGACGATTCAAAAATGGGTCGACCAACTCCTTGTAGACTGCATAGTCCGGCGAGTAGACCACCGTCTGACGGTCCATATCGACGGGTTCGGCGCAGCCCACACTGCTGCTTGCTCCAACGACCACAGCAAGCACGCTGCCTAGGCCCAAGGCCGCTCCTAAACGTGCAGCTCTTGGCATCGCTACTCGGTGGGACATGAAACCTCCTGCTTGTACGTGGCGGGTAGCGGCCACACCGCTTTTGCGTCCGCGGGGATGCCGCTATTGTCGCTAAGTATTGAGACTTGCCCAGAAGAATCGCTACTCGCGTCGCTCTTGTGACAACTCGCACACGAGCCCCAGCGAGACGAGTGACTTCCCATCGCACGCTGCTTGCCGTCGCGCTCGATGCTCACCAAGTAGGGAAACAGGAAGTCGTCCCACGTGCCTTTGCGCACAAAGAAATTGCCGGCCGCGTTGGTCACGAAGCACTTGACCCCTTTGCTCGCGGACCGGATGCGCACACGCGTATTTCCGGCCGGTGAGCGGTCGCACGTGGCCTTGTTTGTCGGGTCGTCGCAAGTGCCCATAAAGACGGTGCCACCCAACAGAAACTCGGACGACGCTGGCCCTTTTCCTCCGTGGCAGGTCAGGCATGGCTGGCCGCGGCGATGATACTCTCCCTCTGCGGGGTAGGGCCCCTCAGAGCCACCTAGAGCTGCAACTTCGTTCTCGTGCACCGGGTCGAAAGTGCATGCGGCGGCGCCAGCCACCAACACGGACATTGCAACGAGACCGGGAAACGCATGGCTTGAGCGAATAGATGTGGTGCGCATCAAAACTCCACGTCGAGGGCGAGGGTTGCGTAGACCGCCTTGCGGCTGGTGACAAAGAGAGACTCCGTAAAAGCAGTGTACATGCCGTCCACTGCGGCTGATATCGCGTAGCGCGTTTCCCCGTCTGGGTTGCCCAAGCCCAAGCGGCCGCCTACCCCGAAGGTGCCTGTCCACATCTCGCCTAGCTCACGATCGGTGCTGCGGTAGGTGGGCAATGTGACCAAGCCTTGCGCGTTGACGCTGCCGGTGTACGCCATCCTGTAGAAGTCGGCTTTTTCTTGTGTGTGAAATCGCACGTGGGGCCAGAGGCGTAGCGTCTTGCTGGCGTCGACCATAAAGCGCGCATCCGTGGTGCTTGCGCGCAGACCCCAAGAATCGGTGTAGACGCGCTCCTCGAGCCGCAGCGTCGAGTCGCCCATGCGCCACAACACACGGGCCGCAACGGCAAAACGATCGCGCGTCGTGGGCAACTGATCAAGGGCGCGAAACGGAAGCCGCTGGGCGTCGAGGTCGGCCGTTTTGAGCGCCTCGTACTTGCCTGGGTTGGCGTTAATTTTACCTGCCGTCTCGGCCGAGAAGAGCGGAACAAAGCGGTACGGCTTCGACTGGTCACCTCGCTCAAACCCGGCCGTGCCGCCGGCTGTAAACACGATGTAAGGTGACAGCACAAAGGTGATGCCTCCCTCCAACTCGGTGGTATTGAACTCGCGGCTAAACGTGGCGAAGGACGGACCCGTGCGTCCAATGGTGTCGTGCGAATAGCGCACGCCGAAACGCGGCGTGATGGTCTTCTCGGCCATGTCCGTGGAGGCCGCGAGCGAGCCCGTAAGCGACAAGTAGTCGGGCTCGCTGGACACATTGGCGGCGCTCGACAAGTTGATGTCGGACACCTTGAGGCCACCGTTGATGCCGCCCGCGTGGCGTGTCTCGCGGTAGTATGGTGAGGCCATGGAGACGATGTCTGGTGAGGCCGCGCTCAGAACATCGAGCGTGTAGTTTACACCCACATTCCAACCCTCGGTGGGCGAGCTCACGCTGGCGCGAAGCGAGGGAGTAAACACGTTGACGGCCGTTGTATCGCTGTACACACTGGCTTCCCCCGCCGCGCGGAAGACCAGCTTCTTGCGATCTTGAGGCAGACACGCGAGCACTTCTTCCTGCGAGGAAGAGTGTAACATGCAATCAATCTGGTCTTTCGTCACGACGCTGTCGCGTGGCTTGAGGGTGAGCTGCACCTGTACGGTCTCGCCCTCTTTGGCCACGATTTCGCCCTCGAAAAACGAGGGGAAGCCCTTGAGTGTGCCGGTCGCCACTACTTTGTGCGTGCCGGGCTCGGTGGGGAAGCGCTTGGACAAGTCGGTGATAGGCACCGTCTTTTCGTCGTACTCGATGCTCAAGTCCGACACGCCCTTGGGCGGCACAAACTGCACGCGCGGCAAGCGCAGCGTGAGCTCTCGAATGCGCTTCGCCGCGACGCGCTTGGCCACCACATCGCCCGTCTTGCTCGCGGTCTCTTGCGCCTTGGTCGCGCTTTTGAGTGCGCCAACGATTTTGCCATCACGTTCTTGACACGCAGCCAAGTGCAAGCGGGTGCGCGCGTTGTCGTTGGCTGCAAGCGCCTCGGTGTCTTTGGCGATACAGGTGGCGTAGTCGCCCTTGCGCGCGGCGGCGCTTGCCTCTTCGACGGCGTGCTCGGGCGAATCCACGCTTCGCTCGTCCTCGGCATCCTCGGCGCTGGCCGCGGGTGGCGCCGAGGCTGAAGTGGGAGGAACGGCCGCGGGCGCTGGTGGTTTGCTGGGTGCCGCAGGCGCGGGGACCAAGGCCTCTGCGGCACGGCGATCTTCGGCCGCTTCGGCTTTTTTGCCGGCCGCTTCGAACGCTTTGGCGCGCGCGCGATACAGGGAGGCGCGCGAGCCCGGCGTGCAGCCTTTTTTGATGCACATGAGCAGTGCCGCATCGAGTTCGGTTTTGTTCGATGCGCGTGCCGCGTCCGCGAGTACCTTGGACGCGTTCGCGTCGCCCAAGCTCTGTGCGTGGGCCACTGCGCTCAGCAAGCACGCGGCCGCCGTCGCTGCAACAAGCCACGACCCACCCCAGATTAGTTGCATCCACATCCCCCGCCGCCGCCGCCCAAGCCGCCCGCGGCCCCCTCCGACACGGCACGAACGTGACCATCCACTGCGAACGCCATCTCCTCCGTCGTCATCGTTGGATGCGCCAATGCACCCCGTTGGTAAGGTGCAACGTGCACGCAGCCAGAAAGACCCAGGCATGCAACCAAAGCGACGCAAATGCGTAGAGACATGGATACAAAGCTACGCCCCGCGCTTGGTTGTGGCCAGCTTCTTGAGTCCGATTTGTCATGCCTAAACCTACAGCTCTACGCGACTGGCGCCAGCGCGGCCTGTCGCGTACCCTGAGCCAATGTCGTCTCTGTTCTCTGCGCGTCGGGTTTTACTTGTGGCCTCCTTGCTCGTTGTTGCTGCCGTGGGCGGATCAGCCTGTACCCGCAACGTCGGATTGGTGCTGGCGGTGGACTCCAACGTGAGCGTGCCGGACAACATCGACGAGGTGGGCATCGTGCTCACGGATGCCAACGGGCTGCCTTTTTACTCGCAGACATGGCGCGCCAAAGGGTCGAACCCCATCTCGCTGCCGGCCCAAATGGGTGTAGCGCCCGCCGACACGACCATCCATATGGCTGTGGTAGGCTTTTTTAACGGCGCGCCCAAGATCTTCCGCGAGGCCATCGGACGCTCACCCAGCGACGCGCTGGCCGCGCTGCAGATGGGCCTGGACTGGGAGGACTGGGGCTCAGCCGAACTCGTGAATCCCCCCCCGGTCGCGGACGCTGGAGCCGTCAAAGAGGCGGGCTCCGACGGCAGCAGCATGGCGCTTTCGTTTGATCCAGGGGTTGTGCTGTTGGATGGCAAAGGCGCGGCCGGCCACACCGTGGTGCGCATCAATGGCCGAGACATTATGAACACCTGCGAACGAGGCAAAACCTCGGTGGGGGGGCGCTGCATCGACGCCAACTTTGATGCAGGCAAGCTGCCTACGTACTCCGAAGACTTGGTCTATGGCGGGGCGAACCGCGAGTGTTTTCCCAGGGTCGCATGCTTCGAGAACTCGGATATGGTTGTCGAGCGCGCAAACGTCGCCAAGTTTGACGGTGGTGCCTGCGTGGTCGATTTGGCCGACTTTAGCGAGGCGAAGAAGTTCCGGCGCCCGCTACCCAGTGAGTTTTCGCCGGCCAGCGGCATGTTCAATGTGGGCGTACCGGTTGCGGTGGGCCGCATCATCGCCATTGACCGCGCGACGCCTGGGCTTGCCGGCGGCTGGGATGTAGACCCCAAGAATGCGGGTCGCTTGGTTGTGCCCGATGCGTTTTGCAACGGCGTAAAGTTCGGCACCAAGGAGGCCA
>JAYWGI010000243.1:0-6260 GCA_043779025.1 Myxococcales bacterium | reverse complement strand
TGCGCTCGCCGGGCGGGTAGCTCACGAGGTGTTGCATGTCGGCCGTGATGGGCGTTGCGCCGCCGAGCTCCATGCACATGCGGCTTGCGAGCTCCACGTGCGTCACTTCGTCGAGCACGAATTCGGCCGCCATCCCCAGCAAATCCAGCGGTGCTTTGGCCTCGGCCAGCGCGCGTACCACATGGCTAAACGCAATCACGGCGCGGTACTCGTTGATGGCCACTTCGGTCCAACTACGTCTCGCGCCCTCGAGCAGTGCCGGCGGATAGTGCTCCGGGCGCAGCGTGCCCCAAGGCAAGTCGTCGAGCCCCGGGCGCGCGCGCCGGTAGTGATGCTCGGCCACGCCGCCCAGCCACTCGAGTTCGAAGAGTTCTTGGGTCATAGGCTACTTGGCGTCACCGCCATCGATGTGCGATGAAGTGCCACCGGCGTCTGGTGCCGCGTCAGCGGCGTCGGCGTCTGCATCCGCATGTCTGCGTACATAGCCTGTGCTGCAAAAGCCGTCGTCCTCGTACCCCCCCGCCGTCCTGGCCGTAACAAGATTCGGTGGAGCCGCACGCCGTGCTTGGCAGCAGCAAGACGGCGTTTGCACCGGTCACGGCAGCGAGAAGCATCGTCCGTGTTGCTGTACGTTTCATTGTGCGTCGCCGCCGTCGCGAGGATCGCCCGCAGCATCGTCCTGTGCCGAGTCGTGGACGGCGGTGGCGTCCGCCACGGTTTGAGCCACGTCCGAGGCATCGCCCGGCGACCTGGACGTGTTGCAGGTGGTGCGGCGCCCGCCGTCCGGAAGCGACCCGTCGAGGGGCTCGCAGACCACGCCCGGAGGGAGTGACGTAAACTCCGTTGTCGGACCACATGCGAACGCGTGCATCGAAAGCACTGCGGCGCTGCCGCCCGCGATAGAAAGCAACATGCGTTTGGGTTTTGCGATGCTCATTGCGTGATCACTGAGCAACTTGCATGCCATCAGCCAAATGACTGCATTTTCTGACATTTAACAAGCGCCGCTATGACATCAGAGTCATAGATCTGTGCCTCGTGGCCTACTCGTCGTCGTCCGTTGCGAGCACTTGCTCGTCCACCCACTCGAGCCGTGCGTGCGGTGCGTTCTCGCCTCCGCGCGACATGGCGGCGAGCACGCCCAAGTTTGCGCGCAACGCGGCGGGAAGCAGAGCCAGCGCGCCTGCCGCACCCGCATTTGCGGCGGCTGTGCCTAGCGGCAAATGCGTGAGCTTGCTCAGCAATGAGCCTTCCACATTGGGCAGCTCCACAAGGGGCGCATCCGCCGGCAGACCCGCGCGCTTGCGGGCCTCTGCCAGCGCTTGTCGCAAGCCGCCCAGCTCATCGACAAGCCCACGCTCAAACGCTTGCTGGCCCGTCCAGACGCGACCTTGGCCCACGGCATCCACCGCTTCCTTTTTCATCTTGCGGCCGTCGGCCACGCGCGTGAGGAAGGTGTCGTAAAACTGCGCGACCTTGTTCTCGAGCTCCTTGCGCTCATCGTCGGTAAAGCCGCGCGTCAAGCTCTCGGCATCGGCGCGCGGCGCGGTTTTGGTGGTGTCAAAATCGATGCCCAGCTTGGCGAACAAGCCCGACATGTCGAACTTGCCGTAGAAGATCCCGATGGACCCCGTGGTGGTCAGCGGCGCCGCGTAGATGCGGTCTCCCGCAGCCGCAATGTAGTAGCCGCCCGATGCGGCGACGCTGCCCATGGAGACAATGACAGGCTTTTTCTCTGCCAAACGTTTGATCTCACGCCACATGATGTCGCTTGCCACGGTGGAGCCGCCCGGGCTCTCGATGCGCAGCACCACGGCGCGAATCATGATGTTCGCGCGCATGGCTTTGAGCGATTCAGCAATGGTGTATGAGCCCGCAAGCTTCGTGCCCAGGCCTGGTAGTGTGCTCGAGCGACCGTCGACAATGTCGCCGTCTACATACACAACACCGACGCTAGGGCGCGGGCCGAAAACTTCCGGCTCCTCGTTCGGCGGGCAGAAGCGTGTATAAGCCAAATGCTTTTTTCCGACCAATTCGGCCGCGCGTTTCTCGAGCTCGTCCTCGAAGGCGATGGAGTCCACCAAGCCTGAAGCCTTGGCCTCAGATGCGACGAACGGCCCTTTGGCCACGGCCGCGCGCACCTGTTCCGGCGTGAGCTTGCGCCCCTGGGACACAGCCCGTGTCCAAGTGGCTTCCTGCTCGCGCAGGTACTCTGTGGTGTCCGCTTTGGCCGTCTCGCTGGGCGCCGTGTTGGTGAACTGCTCGGGCGCGCTCTTGTGCGCGCCGATACGCATGAACTCGGCCTTCACACCCAGCTTCTCAAGCATGTGTGCAAGATACATGTGCTGCACGCGCATGCCTGCGTAGCGGATTCCGCCCGCAGGGTTGATGACGGTGGTGTCGGCGCCAGCGCACACGAAGAGGTCCATCGCGCTGCCGTCCTCGAGCGAACACATGACTTTCTTGCCCGAAGCATGCAGCACGCGAATCGCGTCCGCGATCTCCTCGCCATGAGCAAAAGAGCTGGCAATAGGGGCGCGCAGCTCGAAGCTCACGACGCGCACTTGGGAGTCTTCGGCCAAGCGCCACAGGTTCTTGAGCAAAGCCACATGCTTGCGTGTCCCGGGCGTGGCCTCAACACGGAACGCCACCGCGCGCTCGCCCTCGGTGCGGCCGCGCTTGTCGAAGTCGCGCAAGCTCACCGTCGCGTAAGCGCCCCCGCCTTGTTCGCTGAACTCGGCGCCGCCGCCCGCGCTGTTCTCCCCCAAGTTCAAGTCGATGCCTGCGGTTGCGCGCCACGCTTGAAATGTTGCGCTCTCCCAGCCTGCAGTCTCGATGTCGCCGCGCAAGCGACCCACGCGCGGGATGCGCAGCCCCAAGGTGGCGCGCGGCCGCGTGTGCGAAAAATCGTCGTCAGTCTTGAGCTCAGCGCCCAGCTCAAAAACGCGCGTGCCGAGGGGGCGCACCAGTAGGCCCGTTTGCCACGAACGGCCGCGTGTGGGGAACGAGGACATGCCCCAACTCGCGCCGCCAGCGTCACCCAAGTAGTGCCCTGCAAGGGCCAGGGACAAGTAGCGATTGGGCCGGTAGGTGCCACCCAGGCTTGCGTCGAACAATCGATCGGTGCTGCTGTTGGCGCCGTAGGCCCATTGCAGCGATCCGCCAAGCAAAACGCGTTCGCTTAGCTTTTTGCCAACGCCCCAAGTGAGCCAAGCGTAGTTGTCGCTGGCTCGTCCAGGCATCACCCACGAGATATCCAAGCCCGTGCCCAAGCCCCATGGCAAGCCGCCGTAGGCAAGCGCAATGTCGTGTCCCGCGTTGATGCCCGAGCCCTCTTTGCCGAGCCGGCCCGTCCATCGTAGCTCCAGCCCTGGGAGCGTACCCAAGCCGGCGGGGTTCAGCGTGATGGCTGCTGCGTTCTCATCGCCGGCAAGGCTGGCGCCTGGCTCGACCCAGCGTTCGAGTTTGCTTTGCGCGCTTGCGGTTGCGGCAAGCAGGAGGTGAGCAGAGAACAAAGAGAAACGGCTGCCGCGAGATAGGTGCATGATTCAAGCTTTCGAGGGGAGTAGACCACGCGAGGAAAGTGTGGCGGCGATGGCCGAGCCGCGGCGCGCCAAGTCGTCGTTGTCTTTGACGGGGAGAAAGCGCGAGACATCGCCGTCGCGAGGCACGCGCAGGTACGACGTGTCGAAGCGTGCGGTGAGCTCTTGCACCAAGCGCTCAAATTGCACCGCCTCCGCGCCATCGACCTTCTTTCGGACCTCAAAGTATGGCCACTCGAAGTCGGTCTGTGCCAGCGCCTCGGCACGCAGCCAGAAGGTGTTCGTGTTAAATACACGCACCTGGGCCGGGTCAAAACCACGCGGCAATCGGAATTCTTCGAGCACGCTCATGCGCCCAGCCATGCGCACCGGAATGCCGCCGCGATCGCCCGGCTCTTTGTCGCAAACCTCGACCGCTACAGGCGTGCCTGCCAAGTCCGCGAGGCCCAGCAGCATCGGGTCCAGCGTAGCGCCCAAGTTGTCCACATTGGTGAGGAATACATGTGTTCCACCACATTCCACAAACTTCGTCAGCAACCCCGAGCGGCCAAGGGCATCGCTCACGTCGCCGTGCCCCGTCGCATACGCACTGGGGGCGCCATCCGCCCCGCGAAATAACGAGCCGTCGCTGTTGAGACGCAGGCTCAAGTCTTGACGAAAGCAGTACGTGTCCGGAGCGCCTGCTGCAGCAATGGCCACCGTGAGTGCGGTGTGGGTCGCATCGCTGCTCATGAGCCAGAGCTCAGGGCGCCGTCCATAACGTGTGTGCAAGCCATGCATCTCAGAGATGCGTGCATCCAAAAAGGTTCCTACGCTCGGCACCTCTGCAAGCGCTTTCACGATGCCGCCCATGCGGGTGGCCATGCCGCCCGCCAGTACCAACACCGCGACACGACCCTCCCGGAGCAGGGTTTCTCCTCGCAGCGTGGCCTCTTGTGCCGCTCTCGAGCCGGCCTCCGGCAAGCGCACATAGTCTTCCTCAGCGGGGACCACGGGCATCCCGGCCGGGACATTCATAGAGGCCGTAGGGCCATTGGCCAGGCGACTTGACCAGTGCAAAAGCCGCGCCGCATCGAAGCCGTTTTGGGAAAGTTTGGCACGCAGTTCCTCTGGCAGGGCGGCGAGCTCGCTCTCAAGCAGTGCAGTCATCGCCCACATGGTCGCCGATTCACGAAGAAGGGGCAATCCTAGTTGTGTGGGGAGTCTCAGCGGGCAAGGGGCTTGTTGGATCGCCGCTTTCGACCGGGGGGAATCACCGGCGCAGGCCTTTCGGCCAATGGCACATAGCCTTCTTTGGTGGTGCCCGCGACGAGAAGCTCGTGCGGCTGCACGCGTAGGGCGCGCGCAAGGATGAACACGGTCTCTAGCGTCGGGTTGCCGCGGCCGTTCTCGATGGCGCTGAGCAGCCGGTAGGTCAGCGTTCGTGCCGCAAGTTCTTCGAGCGTGAGCTTCGCGGCACGCCGCGCGTGACGCACGTTTGCCCCGAAGGCAGCGCGAAACGCGTCGAAGTTCACGCATCAGAGTTCACACGATCCATTCCCTTTATTGCAGACCACCAAAGGGAATATAACACTGCGGCTGCTGCAGACGAACTTCGCGCTGCAGCGAGGCCCTGCGGAGCGCAGTGCGAGGAGCAAACGATGAGCACAATCAACGAAATCACCACGGCCTATACCAAGCGGGTTCGCGACCTTGCCGACATCGTGCGAGGCAACGAGCAGGCCACCAAGCAAAGTCTCATCGGTTGGTTCTTCACACAGCTAGGCTATGACCTCACCGATCCGCGTGAGTGCATTCCCGAGTACAAGGCGGACTTCGGCAAAGAGCGCTCGGCAAAGCCTATCGATTGGGCCTTCCTCAGCAATGGGTAGTTCTCGTTCTTCGTTGAAGCCAAGGAGGTCGGTCGAAAACTCGCGGGCTTTGACGAACAACTCGCCGACTACTTTTCCAAGGACCCCAACGTGAAGCTCGGCATCCTCACGAACGGCGCGCACTGGCGCTTCTTCACCGACGCGGTGAACTCGAACATCATGGACAAGGAGCCTTTTGCCACGTGGGATGCGTCATCCGATGCATCGCCTGTCCCCGTGGAGGTGCTCACGCTGCTGCAGAAGGCGAAGTTCTCCTCGGACCATATTCGCACCTTTGCGCTGCGGCAGCGCACCGAGAGTCTGCTCGTGACAGAGCTGTCCCGATTGCTCGAGCCGTCACCAGAATTTGTAAAGCTCGCACTGCAGAACATTGAAAGCCGGAATCTCACGCCCGCGGTGGTCGAGAACTGGAAGCCCATTCTCAATGGGGCCATTCAGCAGTGGGCAAAGCAACGCTCGCTGGCCGAGGCCTTGGAAACGCCCTCAAGCTTGGACGTCAGCGAGAGCGCCGCCGGAAAGATCGTCACGACGCAGCAGGAGCTCGATGCGTTCGCGCAGGGCCAGCGCATCTTAATTTGAGTGAATTTTCGCGTTAACGACCTGGAGTAGGAATTCGTCGCTTCGATTTGCGCGTCTTCTCTTTGCGGCGATGCTTCTTCCCGGCATTGCGTCGACGCATTGGAGCAAGTTCAGGGCGGTGCGGCGTAGGGTGCCGAGGTTCATCGCGGCAGCCTTGTGGTGCACACGTGCGGCGTCTTCTCCGAAGGTGACGTCGAGCACCCAGTGCAGGCGATTCTCTACGTGCCAGTGCGTACGTACGAGCGAGGCCATGCGCTCTGCGGGCGCG